>DASQDO010000298.1:0-8005 GCA_035634135.1 Actinomycetota bacterium | reverse complement strand
CGACATGGCGGCCGACGCGGTCTTCCTGGGGGCCGGCTAGCCCCAGCGTTTCCGACGGTTTGCCATATAGGTGACTCGCTGTTAACTTTCTCCCGTTTTCCCGAGGCGAATGGGCGAAAGGGGCGGACGGTGTCACCTGGGCGGGGCGTGACGCTCGCGGGGCCGGTTGCAGCCGGGGACGCAAGCCGGGCTACGACGGTCATCCAGGGGCAGTGGTTCAACGGGACCGGCACCACCGGATGCTCGGGACCGCTGAGCGCACTCGTGTGCGACCACTCGGCCGACTCCGGTGAACCGTTCGCGGGAGCTTCCGTCTGCTTCGAAGCGGTCGGCGGGACGGGGATCGGATCGCTGGGATGCAGCGCGAGCCTCTCCGGGAGCTCCGTCGGGATCGGCAAGAAGGACGCCACCTGCGCGACCCGGCCGGCCAACCCCCTCTCGACCAACGGAACGGCGAGCTACTACAGCCCCACCCTGGGCCAGGGCTTCTCGATCCCCGTCAAGATCTTCTCCGACAACGGGACGACGTACTTTCACGGCGTGGGCAACTTCCCCTTGGGGACGGCCAGCATCGAGGGGACGTACCAGGCGGGGTGTGACGTCGAGGGCGTCCTGTGGCGCGGGCCCTTCAGTGGCACCTTCTCGATCGCGATCGCCGTCTAGGTACGTCGGGGGCCAAGGGCGATCGTGAACAGGGTTCGGATTGCCTCGGCGGCGGCGGTGTTACTGCTGTCGGGCGCTGCGCCCACTCGGGCGGCATCCCCGGAGCCGCCACTCGCGTGCCAGTCGGTGCATTTCTCGGGCGACTTCGGGTTCTGCGCGTACGTCTCCGTTCCCGAGCAGGGCCCGCCGCATCTCGGCCTCTACCGGACGGACGACGCGGGGACGTCGTGGGGCAGCCGCGCGGCGGCCGGAGTCCAGCTCGTCGACGGAGACGTGCTCGGCGCGGTCGTGGTGTCTCCCTGGTTCGAAGAGGACGAGACGGTGTACGTCCAGGTGGGCCGGGGACTCTTCGCCAGCGAAGACGGGGGTGAGACGTTCTCTCTCGCGGACCCGCTCGCGGGTTCGGGCCTGTCGTGGCGGAACCTCTCACCTTTCGTGGAGGAGCTCGGCGGAAATCCGTCGCTGGCGTTCGCTTTCGCGAACGACGACGTCTCCGCACTCGTACGGCCACCGCTCCATCAGATCGTCCCCGGGTCTCCGTTCTCGGACCGGTTCTTCCTTGTTTCCCCGGAGGCTCGATCCGCCGAGGGCGCACGCGCCGTCGCGGTCGAGGTGGATTCGTCGGATCCGCAGCGGCCTCGCGCTCGCACGCTCGTCTTCGGATGTGACGCGAACCTCGTCTGTCAGCAGCAGCTGCACGCCTTCCCGTGGGGGCCGATCCCGATCCGCGCCTGGCGGCTTCCATCCGCCGGTGGTGACGACGTCGTCGTCCTGGTGCTGAGCGAGCCGGCCAAAGATGGACCCGCGGTCTGGTGGTCGCATGACGGCGGCGCGACGTTCGCGGAGTGGACGGCGGTCGATCGCATCGTTCGCCGCGTTCCGGTGGGCGCGCAGGTCGAGGTCGGCGTCACGGGGACCGTCGGCGAACGTCTCTATCTCAGGGTGTCGCGTTCGCTGGGACTCGACCCGGAAGACCGGCGCGAACAGGCGGTGCCGCGCGACCGCATCTTCAGCAGCCGCGACGGGAGCGCGTGGCGGCTGACTGCACGGTCCGGCGGAGGGAACGGCGTCGGGACCATCCCGTGGACCAGGTTCCCGATCTCTTTCGACCCCGGATACGTGTCCCTCCACTCGAGCGGGCGGTTGTTCGCGATCGCCGGGACGTCTGGGACGCAAGGTGAGTACGACGGCATCTACTGCTCGGCGGACGGTGGGAGATCGTGGTCCAAGACGTGCTCGGAATAAGGGCTTTCGAAAGGAAGTGGGGATGAACGTGATGTCGAAGCTGGTCGTGACGAGCGCGGCGGCGGTGACGCTCCTCTTCGGTACGTCCGCGTCGCCGGTGCCCGCGTCCGAGGACGTGCGCGCGCCGATCAGCAAGGGGTCCTGGCTCGGCAGCTCGTGGGCGGACTGTTCGGACGAGACCGGGACCACGGGCGATTACTGGTGCTCGTTCACCGGCGAAGCCCCCGCGGACTTCCCCCCCGGGTCTTATTGCGCGGAGACGCCGGCGGCGGTGGCCGTGTCGCTCGAGTGCGGGGCCTCGCTGAGCGCGACGACCTCCGGGAAGCTGAAGAAGGCGGCCTGCTTCAATACGCCGTTGCCGAACCAGCTCACGACTACCAACGGAACGGTGACCGTCTTCAGCTCGGCAACGCAGCAGTCCTACGCCGTGCCCGTAAAGGTCTGGGTGTCGCGGGGCGTGGGGAAGTTCGCCGGAGTCGGCAACTTCTTGCTGACGGTCGTCGAGGTGAGCGGCAACTTCACGACGACGTGCAGCATCCTGCAGTCGCGAGGCACGTTCGAAGGCGAGTTCAGCCTCGTAACCGCGGCGCGCACGTGACCTTTGACGACGATCAATCGTTGATCCCGATGGACGATGAATACACAATGTGCTCAACTCTGCGTAAGCGTCGGCATGCCGGGGGCGTCGGACGAGGTGGGGGGATGACGCGGCAGGTGACACGTTTGACGGCTTCGACCGTCGTGCTCGCCCTGACGCTTTTGTCCGCTCCCGCGTGGGGCGTCCATGCTCGGCAGGCTCCAACATCGCCCCAATGCATCAGCGCGGATTTCTCGCCTGAGTTCGTCACCGACCGGAAGGGCTTCTGCGTCGCGTTCGACACTTCCGACGGCGACGCGTCGACGTTCAGGTTCTTCCTGACATCTGACGGCGGCCGGACGTGGGCTCGGCGCGCAGCGACGGGTTTCGCCCCTGGGACGGACGAGATCATGGGCAGCGTCATCGCCTCGCCCGGTTACGCGAAGGACCGGACGGTCTTCGTCCAGACCAACCGCGGCGTGTTCTCGACCGTCGACGACGGGGCGTCCTTCGCGCTCGTCGACAACTTCGCGGCGACCGGGCCTTCGGGCCCCAACCTCAGCGCGTTCGTCGATGACGCCGTCGGGTTGCCGGGATCGCCGGAGGGTGAACGGCCCGTGCTGGCGCTCGCCGCCGGCGACGCGTCGGTGAAGATCGACCCGCCACACCGCATCCCTGTCACCGGAGCGCCTCTCGACGAGCGGAGGTTCTCGTTCCCCGGTTATCGCGACGGCGAACGGCTCGCGTACACGATGACCGTCGAGGTCGACAACACACAGGGCATCACGTCGCGCAGCCGAAACGTGTTGTTCCGGTGCAACGAGCAACTCGTCTGTGCCGAGCCGCTCTTCGCATTCCCGTGGGGGTATCAGTTCGAGCCGCGCGGCGGGCTCTGGTTCGCGCCCGACTTCTCGGAGAGCGAGCGTATCTATGCGACGACGTCGAAGTTGATGCGGGGGTTGTCGACCCTCAAGGCGTTCAGGTCCAAGGACGGCGGCGCGACCTTCCGTCCGTGGGCCAGCGTCAACCGCATGCTCCGGCCGATCCGGCGTCTCGACGGGTCGACTCCGACCATCGGGCTCGGCCTTCATCCGACCCGACCGCGCACGATCTACATGCGACTCGGGTACCGCCTCCCGGCCGACGCGGAGGATCGCTACGCACCGGTCGAGCGGTTCTTCGTCAGCCGCGATCGCGGCAGGACGTGGGACCTGCTGTCGTTCGCGCGCGATGCCGAACAGCGCGGCCCCCGGGGGACGATCCCGTGGGACGGGACATGGGGCTACCCCGTCAACAACTTCGTCTCGGTGACGGGGGACGGGACGATCTTCGTCATGGCGCGCGACCTCGGTGGCCACAGCGGGCTCTACTGCTCGACGGACGGCGGGCGCACCTGGGCCGCGACCTGCCGGTAGCAGCGACTCCCCAGCCGAACTTCGCGGCCCCCCTTCTCGTCTACAGGGAATGGGCCGCGTCCTGTTGTGCGCCGTCTTCTTGTTCGGCCTCGCCGCGTGCGATGGCGGCTCCGACGAGCGTCCGCCGGGCTCGTCGTCCGGGCTCGTTCGGGCCCAGGCGCGGCTCGCCGTTCTCGAGGACCGGCTCGCCGAGGCGCGGGCCCGTGTCGACGAGCTCGAGCTCGAGGCCGCCGTCCAGCCGAACCGATACGTCGACCTGTGGCGCGGGGGGCCGACGATGCGCGGCCCTCTCCTCGCGCTGCCGCGGCTCGGGCTTTTGCGCTGGACCTGCGACCGCGACTACGGCTTCCGCGTCGTCTTCGAGGGCTACGGCGCGAGCGTCTACGCCGACTACCACGTGCCCGGATTCAACAGCGCCCGGATGATCCACCCCGGGCAGTCACTCGGCGCGACGGTCACCCCGGGCGAGTCCGTCGTCTGGACGATCACCCACCGGCACAAGCCGGGGTTCATCAGGGCGCGCATCGACGTCACGACCGCTAGGTCGAAGCACGGGAACTGCCTGCTGCCCGAGGTACGCCTTCGGGAGACCGGCCGCCTCTACGACTGACGCGCGGCGGGTTGCAACCCCGATGCGACCCCGAATCCCACGACCAAGGCCAGCACGTACTGCGCCGCGGGCTCCATGTAGAAGAAGTAGTGCCCGAGGATCCAGGGCAGGTCGTCACCGTTCGACACCGCGTTCTCGATCACGAGGTAGTAGTGGCCGAGCAGAACCAGAGGCGGCAACGCGATCACGAGCGGGATCAGGATCCTGTAGCCGCGCGGTCTTCCCGCCAGGGCGGCGAGGCCCACCAGGAAACCGGCGGCTGCAACCAGCGCCAGCGACGCGAACCACCCTCCCCAGGTGCGCTCGAGAGTTGCGTTGAAGTCCTCGAGCCAGTCCCTCAGCGTCACCGTCGCCCACCGCAGCAGCGCCCCCGCGACCACCAGCAGCGACAACCGCACCAGCGCCTCGACCAGAGCCGCGCGCACCTTCATGGAGACGCTCCCTTCGTCCTGCCGGCCCCTACAAGGGAAGGGCCCGGCCCCCGAACCACACCCCATCTTGGAGCACCGTCCCCGCCGGCACCACCTCGTCGCGCCACACCAGAGACCGCTCGACCCGGGCGCCGGCCTCGACGCGGCTCCCGCCGAGCAGGACCGATCTCTCGACGCGACCCGCGGCGACCGCACCGCGACCGAGATAGGAGCCCGCCACGATTTCTCCCGGCCACGACCCGTCCGGGGGCTCCGGCCCCGAACCGTCCAGCAGCTCCAGCGACGCCGCCAGATACGCCGCCGGCGTCCCGACGTCACGCCAGTACCCGTCGTGACGGAACACCGCCAGGTCCCCGGACCGCGAGAGAGAAGCCAGCAGCGTCTCCCCGAGGCCGAGCGGCCGCGTCTCGGGCAACGACGACAGGACCGGTCGCTCGAACACGCCGACCCCCAGGAACAAGCCCCCGGCCGCGGAGTCCCGAGAACGCCGGTCCACGAACCCGGCCGCCCGGCCCCCCTCGAGGACGAAGTCCGCCCCCGAGGACACCTCCGCCACCGCCACGGTCGCCGGGGCCCCCGACGCCCGGTGCGCGGCGAGGAGGGATACCGCCGACAGGTCCGTCAGCACGTCCGCGTTCCACGTGAGGACCGGCGAGCCCAATCGTTCCCGGAGGGCGACGAGCGTGCCTGCCGTCCCGTACGCTTCGGGGGCTTCGAAGAGCGCATCCAGGCGGCACTCCCCGGGTACGTACGGGGCTACGGCAGCCGTTACCGACTCGGGTAGGTGGCGTACGTTCACGACGACGGCAGGGGCAGCTTCGAACAGGCGCCGGAGGCCGAAGGCGGCCAGGGGGACGTCCAACAGCGGCAGCGCGGGCTTCGCCACGACGTCCGTCAGAGGCTTCAGCCGGTGGCCTCGTCCGGCCGCAAACAGGACCGCCGCAATCGACAACGAACCTACCTTCGGATGGGTCACCCAGACGAGGGAACGAACGACCGTTTTGCCCCCGTGGAACCGCCAGCAACAGCCGCCATTCCGCCCCGGCGGAGCCGCACGACAAGGGTCAGTGAGTGTACGAGCGCATGACTGCGACTAGGTCCCGCACGCCCTGGTACAGCCGCGCGCTCCGGATCGTCCTCACGCTCATGGTCGGCGGGACGGTCTTCGCCCCCTTCGCCGTAGCGCAGCACGGGCACGGCACCTCGGCTCCACCTCTGTGCGGCGCCGACCGCGGTGGGTGGGAGAGCATCGACGTCCCGTTCCCCGAGGGCTCCCAGGCGATCAAGTCCTGGTCGATATCGAAGACGACGACGTTGATGGTGGCGACGAACGGCCTGGTCGTCATGCGCTCCGTCGACCGGGGGTGCAGCTGGAACGTTGCCTGGCGGCTCGACGCCGTCCCGGCCAACGGCACGACCGCGACCTCCACCGAGTCCGTCATCGAGCAGGTCCACGTCTCCGAGTCCCCGCTCGCTCCCAACAAGGTCCTGGTCACGGTCGACCAGGGCGCCCCGGTCTCCCGCCCCCGCGTCTTCGTCAGCAACGACGGAGCGCAGACGTTCGAGCCCGCCGACCGCGGCCTCGAGGCGTCCGTCGGCCGTCCGGAGGAGATCGCCACGGCCGAGAGCAACCCCGGCCGGGCCTTTCTGCTGACCGACACCTCGGGGATCCAACGATCGCTGCTGCCGGACGGCCTTCCTCCCGAGCTCCAGGGCGCGAAGGGCGTCGCTCAGGTCCTGTACGAGAGCGTCGACGGCGGCAAGTCGTGGACGCCGATGACGCCTGTCTACTCCGGCGACCCCTGGGACGGCATAGAGGTCGACCCGCGCGACGCCGACGTCGTCTGGCTGCACGGCGACAAGGGGATCGAACGAGCGTCCACCGTTCCGCCACCGGCGCCTTCCGACCCGCCCCGCCCCGCGCCGATCTCGGACGTGGACGTCTGGCATCAGGCGGGCCAACCGGCGCGCGTGATCGCGACGACCACCGACGGCCGTGTGTATCGCTCCGCCGACGGGGGCAGCGTCTTCGCCGACGCCACCCTTCCCGGGGCCGCGCAGTCGCTCGTGATCATGTCGCCGATCCAGGAGGTGTACTCGACGAGCACCGGCGTGTGGCTGCTCACGTCGGGGCAGCCCGCGTTCGACCTGACGCCCACCGACCACCGCCCGATCCTCGACCTCCACGTCACGGACGGCGCGGGGACCGAGCTGTGGGGTCGCAGCGAGACCACGATCGAGAGAAAGGTGTTCGCCGGGCCGACGCGTCAGACGTTCGACCTCTGCAAGACCGCGGCCAAGAACGGCATAGACCTTCCCGGCTGTCCCCACACCGAGCAGGACTTCGAGGTCCCGTGCGTCGACCTGGACGACGCCGGCGAGCCCGCGCTCCAGCCGGCGAACGTCGACCTCACGCTCAAGCCCGGTCAGAGCAGGACCGTCCACTTCGACTTCGACCTCCCCGCGAAGGGGCAGCAGGTCGACGTCTTCTTCTTGATCGACGTGTCCGGCAGCATGCAGGACGCGATCGACGGGACCGCCCGCGCCATGAACGAGATCGTCACCCACCTGACGAACCGCGGCCACGACGTCTGGTTCGGCATCGGCGAGTACCGCAGCTACGACCAGCCGCCCGCGTACCGTCGCGTCCTAGACGTCACGAACAACTGCGGCGCGGTCGAGGAGGCGCTCGAGAGCCTGATCGCGTTCGGCGGCGGCGAGGAGACCCAGCTCGAGGCCCTGTACCAGGTTGCCCGCGGCGAGAGCAGACCCGGCGTCGGAGCGGTCGTCCCGGCCGGACAGGCGGCCACGTTCCGACCCGACGCGAGGCGCATCATCATCCACACGACCGACGAGGAGATCACCGAAGGGCCGCCGAACCCGAGCTACGACGAGGTCGAGGAGGCGCTCGACAGCGCAGAGATCGACCAGGTCGGCATCGCGATCGAGGACGGCTTCACGACGAGCGGCAACGGCCCTCTCGAGAACGACGCGCCCCCCAGTGAGGGTCTCAAGATCGTCGCCCGCCGGACCGAGACGTTGGCCCCCGAGGGCGGCGTCGACT
>DASQDO010000297.1:0-3756 GCA_035634135.1 Actinomycetota bacterium | reverse complement strand
CAGTTCGCTCGCGCGTCCGCTCGTCCTCGGACGCGCCGGCGAGACGCCGTGCCGCGGCCCCCGCCGCCCGGACCTCGGCCGCCACGGTCTCGGCCAGCGCGACCGCGTCGTCACCGGCGAACGCGTCGAGGAGACCGCGCTGCCACGCCGGCTGCGACAGCCGCTGGTGCTCGTGCTGGCCCGCGATCTCGACGAGGTGCCGACCGACGTCGGCGAGAGTCGCGATCGGGACGACGCGGGTGTTGACGCGCGCCTTGCCCCGCCCGTCCGCAGAGACGGTCCGCGTGAGCACGACCTCGACCTCGCCGGCCGCTTCTTCGATAAGTCCCGCATCGGCCAGGGCCTCGACCGCCGGATGCTCGGCCGACAGGACCCACCGGCCCTCGACGCGCGCCTCGGCGGCACCGGCGCGCACCAGAGCGCGGTCGGCCCGCCCGCCGGTGAGCAGGCCGAGAGCGGCGACGAGGAGGGTCTTCCCGGCCCCCGTCTCGCCCGTGAGGGCGGTGGAGCCGGGCCCGAGGGCGATCTCGGCCCGCCCGATGACGCCGAGGCCCTCGACCACGAGGTCGTGAAGCATCGGGTTCATCCTAAGTTCAGGCTCCGACGAAAACCGGAGCCGGGGGCCGGGCTAGCCGAGGACGAGGACGAACCCGTAGGTGCCGGCGGGGACGCCGAGGCTGCGCGACGTGAAGACCGCTTCCAACGAGCCTGCCGGCGGGTCGTACAGGGAGTCGACCCTGGTCCCGCCTCCACCTCCGGACCCCGGCGAGGTCCAGACCTCGTAGTCCTCGGAGCTCGTGCAGGGCGCGCCGGGGGCCGCGAGGCAGTGGCTGAGGTAGTGCCCCTGGGTGAAGTCGCCTTCGGTCTTGCTGACCAGCACGACCAGCGCGTCCCCGGGCACCTCGACCGGCACCCGCTCCTGGACGTCCTCGGGCGTGAGCTCGACCAGGGACGCAGTGACGTCCGAGGCTCCCTCCGGCCGGAGGTGCACGTCCCGCTGCAGGCCCGGGACGGTGAAACGGACCGTCGAAGGTCCGTCGGTCAGCAGGTGGATCCGGTACCGGCCGGCGGGCAGCCGCCGTGTCCGTCCGAACGACGCGAAGCCCGGGACGATCCCGTCGTCGAGGTCCATCGCCGGCAGGCGGACGGCTCCCCGGAGGATGCGGCCGTCGCTCGGCCGCTCGATCGCGAAGCCGGCGAACGTGCCTTCGGTCTCGACCTCGAACCCCGCGATGCGGAAGTAGGAGCGGCCGTCGACCTCCTCGAAGACCATCCGGCAGCAGAAGACGTCGGCGGGCTGTGCGAGACGCAGCTCGACCGACGCGCTGGAATCACCCCTGAGGACCATCTCGCCCGCGGGCGGCTTTGCGGCTACGGGGGCCGCGCCGAGCAGCAGGCACAGCGCGGCCGCCAGCGCGACCTTCATGGCAGATGGGTTCGCCGCGGGCCGGCGGCTTCCTCAGCCCGGGAGGTTCATCTTCGTGCGCAGGCGCTCGATGAAGCGCGGCCCCCCCAGACGCACCAGCTTGAGCGGCCGTTCGTGCCGCCGGACGACCGCGGTCGAGCCGGGGCCGAGGTCAGACCCGAGGTGCCCGTCCAGCGACAGCGACGCGTCCTGGCCCGAGTCGCGCACCGTTATCTCCACGACCTCGTCCGCGGCGAGCACGAACGGCCGCGCGAAGACCATGTGCGGGCTGACCGGCACGACCACGAGGCATTCGGCGCGGGGCGACACGATCGGGCCTCCCGCGCTCAGCGCGTACGCGGTCGAGCCCGTGGGAGTCGCGACGATGATCCCGTCGGCGTTGAAGTCGCCGAGGTTCTCGCCGCCGACCCTCACCGCCAGGCGCACGAGCCGCCGGCGCGACGCGCGCTCGACGAGCACCTCGTTGAGCGCGACGAACGTCCGGCCCGCGGCCTCGCACGACAACATCATCCGCTGCTGCGTCTCGAAGTCTCCGGCGAGCACGCGGCGGACCGCCTCGACCTCGTGCGACGCGTCGACCTCGGTCAGATAGCCGAGCGTGCCGAGGTTGACGCCGAGCAGAGGGACGTCTGCGGCGTGCGCGTGCTGAGCGGCGCGCAACATCGTCCCGTCACCCCCGAGCGAGACGACGAGGTCGGGCTCTTCCAGCGCGACCGCGATCCCTCCCTCGTGCAGCAGCTTCGCTAGGTCGCGCGCCCGCTCCTTCGCCGCGGGCTTCCCGTCGTTGAGGACGATGGCGACGCGCTCGATCGTCACGGCGCGACCTCGTCCGCGACCGCGCGCAGCATCTCGTCGCCGCCGAAGCCTCCGGCGCGGAGGTGCAGGAAGAACTCGCGGTTGCCGGCCGGGCCCGGCACCTCGGAGGGGGCCGCGCCGGCGAGGCCGAGGCCGAGCTCGCGGGCGGTCTCGGCAACCCCCTTCATCGAGTCGACCCACAGGGCCGGGTCGCGTACGACGCCGCCCTTGCCGACCACGTCGCGCCCGACCTCGAACTGCGGCTTGACCATCACGACGAAGTCCGCGTCCGTCTCGGCGGCCGCGGCGAGCGCGGGCAGCACCAGACGCAGCGAGATGAACGAGAGGTCCGCGACCACGCCCTCGGGCCGCCACGGGAGGTGCTCGGGCTTCAGCTCGCGGAGGTTGAGGCGTTCGATCACCACGACGCGCGCGTCGTTGCGGAGCCTCCAGTCGAGCTGCCCGTACCCGACGTCGGCCGCGACGACCGCCGCCGCTCCGCCCTGGAGGAGCCGGTCTGTGAACCCGCCCGTGGACGCTCCCGCGTCGAGCCAGCGTCGCCCGGCCACCGTCACGTCGAGGCGGGCGAGGGCACCGTCGAGCTTGTCACCACCGCGCGAGACGAAGCGGGCCGCGGGGGCCGTCAGCGTTATCGGGTCGGCGGGAGAGACGAGCGTCGTCGCGCGGGACGCGGGGACTCCGCGTACGGCGACCTTCCCCTGCTCTATCGCGTGCTTGGCCTCGGCCCTCGAGCCAGCGAGCCCGCGTCGAACCAGCTCAGCGTCCAGCCGGGCCGGCTTGCTCAAGATCCCTTTCGAGCTCGGCCTCGAGGCCGGCGTAGAGCTCGTCGAGGACGCGCAGGCGCTCCTGGTCGCTAGCGTCCTGCGCGGCGTCGAGGCGGCTCGTCGCGCCGGCGACTACGTCTTCGTCGGGAAGCGGCGTCGTCATGGCTCGATTATCACTCCCCCGCGCCCGTCTCGGCGGGTTTGCCCGCGCCGGGGGACCGTCCGGCCGGCGTCTTCTTCGAGGTCGCCGAGGTCTTGCGCGCGGTCGTCTTCTTCGCGGTCGTCTTCTTCGCGGTGGGCTTCTTCGCGGTCGTCTTCTTGCCCGCCGGCGGCTTGGCGGCTTCCCGCGCGTCGTTCTTCAGCTTGCGTAGCTCGTCCTCGAGCCGGGCGACCCGGCGCTCGAGACGCTCGACGTCGCGGCCGTTCGCGACGCCGAGGTTCGCGATCTGGTCGGAGATCTCGGCGCGGACCAAGCCGAGGAGCTCCTTGCGGTTGGCACGCGCCATCTCGAGCATGTCGCGCACCGCGCCCTGGGCCTGCTCTCGTCTGATGTCCCCGGCCTTCACGAGGTCCTTGACCATCTGCTCGGCCCGGTAGCGGGTGAGCTCGGCGATGCCGGAGCCGAACAGAGCCATGCGGCGCAACTCGTCGAACATCGTCCCTCGATCCCTCCGGTCGTTCGTCTTCGTCTGCGGTGTTGCAGGGCGGCGAATCTATACTCCGTCGGTGCTGTCGCTCTTCCCGATCTCG
>DASQDO010000296.1:0-3339 GCA_035634135.1 Actinomycetota bacterium | reverse complement strand
CGCGCCAGTGTAGGATGCCGCACCGTGCCGAACCTCACGAGAGACGAGCTCACGCTGGCGGTGGCCGTCCTCGCCGGGGTCCTTCTCGTGGCGGTGCTCCTCCTCCTGATCTTCGCCCTGCGCCTGAAGAAGATCCGGCGCGAGTACGTGCTGCTGCGCGGCGACGGCGACGAGAAGGACGTGATCGCGGCGGTCGCTCGTGCGATGCGGCGCGTAGAGGCGATCGACAAGCGCGTGGACGGCGTCGTCTCGTCGCTGCAGGAGCACGCCGCGACCGGCCGCTACGCGCTACAGCGCTTCGGGCTCGTCCGCTACGACGCGTTCGAGGAGATGGGGGGCCGGCTCTCGTTCAGCGCCGCGCTCCTCGACGACCACGGCGACGGTCTCCTGATCACGTCGATCAACGGGCGGACCGAGACGCGCACGTACTCGAAGGAGATAAAGCAGCTCACCTCGGAGCACAACCTCTCGGAGGAGGAGCGCGAGGCGATCGCGGCGGCGATGGCGGGCTACGGTCGTGGCGAGTCGCGAGCGGAGCTCTCCCGCTGACCCGGTGATCGAGGGGCTGCCGGACGAGGCGGCCTTCTTCGCTGCCATCGTCGAGTCCACCGACGACGCCGTCCTGTCGAAGACGCTCGACGGCACGATCACCTCCTGGAACGCAGCGGCCGAGCGGATGTACGGGTACACGCGCGCCGAGGCCGTAGGCAACAACGTCCGGATGCTCCTGCCGCCGGGCCGGCCCGGCGAGATCGACCAGATCCTCGACCGGATCCGCAGCGGCGAGAGGATCGAGCACTTCGACACGTACCGCAGGCGGAAGGACGGCCGGATCCTCGACGTGTCGCTGACGATCTCGCCGGTCAGGGACGCGGACGGGGTCGTCGTCGGCGCGAGCACGATCGCCCGAGACGTGACCGAGCGCCGCGAAGCGCAGGAGGCGCTCGAGCGCTACACGCGCGAGATCGAGCAGTCGAACCGCGACCTCGAACGGTTCGCTTACGTCGTCTCGCACGACCTCGCGGAGCCGCTGCGCATGATCTCCAGCTTCGTCCAGCTCCTCGGCGAGGAGTTCGGCGACCGCCTGGACGACAGGGGACGCGAGTACGTCGACTTCGTCCTCGAGGGGTCGGCGCGGATGCGCGCGCTGATCGACGACCTGCTCGCCTACTCGCGTCTGGGGTCGGAGGCGGTAGCGGTCACGGCCGTCGACCTCGGTGTCGTCGCGGGCCGCGTCGTCGACGTCCTCGCGGTGGCGATCCACGAGGCGGGGGCCGAGGTCACCGTGGACGACCTGCCCGAGGTAGCGGCGGACGCGATCAAGATCGAGCAGCTGCTGCGCAACCTCGTCGCGAACGCTCTGAAGTTCCGGCGCGAGGACGAGGCTCCGCGCGTGCACATCGACGCCGGGCGCGTCGCAGGCGGTTGCCGGATCTGCGTGTCGGACAACGGCATCGGGATCGAACCCCGGCACTCGGAGCGCGTGTTCGAGATGTTCCAGCGGCTCCACACGCGCGACGAGTTCCCCGGGACCGGTGTCGGCCTGACCATATGCAAGCGGATCGTCGACCTCCACGAAGGACGTATCTGGTTCGAACCGAACGAGCCGCACGGGACTCGCTTCTGCTTCACGATCCCCGACCGGGACCGCGTGGAGCAGGAAGCAGTCCACGTCCTCCTGGTCGAGGACAACCCCGGCGACGTCCTGCTGATGCGGCAGGGGCTCGCGACGTGGAACCACCCCGTCGAGGTCCACGTCGTCTCGAACGGCGAGGAGGCACTCGACTTCCTGCGACGTGAAGGGCCGCACGCGGGGGCCGCGGCCCCCGACCTCGTGCTGCTCGACGTGAACCTCCCCCGGCTGAAGGGTGACGAGGTCCTCGCGCGCATGCGGGCCGATCCCTCGCTCGAGCGGATCCCCGTCGCGGTGATGAGCAGCTCCTCGGCCGAAGCCCGGATAGCCGCGGCGTACGATTCGACGACTACGACCTTCGTCCTCAAACCGATGGACGTGCCCGAGTACCGCGCCGCGGTGCGTGACGTCGAACGGTTCTGGACGATCGCCGCGAGGAGGTGAGGGCGAGCTGGACGTCGCGTTGAGAGTGCTGGTCGTCGAGGACAACCCCGCCGACGTGCGTCTCCTGCGGGTCGCGCTCGCGACCGACCGGCGGTCGCGTTACGAGGTGGACTCCGTTGATTCGGTCGCGGACGCGCTTCGTCTGATCGACGCTTACGACTACGACGCCGCGCTGCTGGACCTGACGCTGCCGGACTCGACCGGCCTCGCGTCGTTCGACCGCGTGCACGCGGCCGCCCCCGATCTGCCGGTCGTGATCCTCACGCAGACCGAGGACGACTCACTCGCGGCGTCGGCCGTAGCCGCGGGAGCGCAGGACTACCTGGTGAAAGGACAGACCGACGCCGTCCTCCTCGGACGCACGGTGAGGCACGCCGTCGAGCGCCAGCGCCTCGTGAACCAGCTGCGCCAGATGGACCGCGCGCGCCGCGAGTTCATCGCGCATGCGGCACACGAGCTCCGGACCCCTCTTACGACGATCGCGGGCATGTCGGCCTTGATCGAGGAACGGCGCGGTGACCTCGGCGAAGAGCGGTTCGAGAGGATGCTCCAGGCCGTGCTCTCCCAATCGCGCCGCGCCGCGGACCTCGCGAGGGCGCTGCTCGATCTCTCGCAGGTCGAGTCGGGCGACCTCGCCCTCGACGTGAAGCCGACCGACGTCGGTTCGGTGGTGCGCGACGCGGTACGTGCGTCGCCGGCCGGTGACGCGGTGGACGTCACGGTCGAGGAGGGGATCGACGCGCTCGTGGACCGCGCCCGGCTCGAGCAGATCCTCGTGAACCTCGTCTCGAACGCGGGGCGGTACGGCCGGCGGGTGTGGGTGACGGCGAGGCAGCGGGAGGACCGCGTGCTCGTCGCGGTCGAGGACGACGGGCCGGGCGTCCCCGACGAGCTCGTGCCGCATCTCTTCGAGCCGTTCGTGCGCGGCCCGGCGGCGCGCGGCGAGGGCACCGGGCTGGGCCTCACGATCACGCGCCGTCTCGTGGAGGCTCTGAAGGGGACGATCGTCTACGAGCCGAGGGAGCCGACCGGTGCCAAGTTCGCGGTGTGGCTCCCCGCGGCCGAGCGGGCCGCGACCGAGCGCTGAACCCTCTTGCCAAGGGTGGTTCTTCCAGGCAGAATTTGCCAGGAAATCCATTGAGCGAGGAGCGACATGCGAATTCTGAGGGGTGCTTTGCTGGGGGTGGTGGCCGCCGTCGCCGTCACGTCGGTAGCCGTGGCCGCCAACGTCCACTTCAAGAACGGGCCGTCCTTCACCGACG
>DASQDO010000295.1:0-3333 GCA_035634135.1 Actinomycetota bacterium | reverse complement strand
GGGAGCGCGCCCGCGGCGCGCGCTCACTTCAGGAGGCCGCGCGGGGCTTCGGCTGGTCGCTCGTCCCGATCGGCGTCGCCTACGTGATCGCGCACAACGCACCGTTGCTCCTCACGGGGGTCCCCGAGCTATT
This sequence comes from Actinomycetota bacterium, assembly GCA_035634135.1. Taxonomy (GTDB): domain Bacteria; phylum Actinomycetota; class CADDZG01; order CADDZG01; family WHSQ01; genus JALZEG01. The sequence goes on along the minus strand of DASQDO010000295.1, from coordinate 3,200 downwards.
GCGCGTGGTGTCGGACCCGTTCGAGTACGGGTGGAACCTCTTCGGGACCGCCGAGCTGTGGTCGGGGTTCTCGCCTTCGCCCCAGCTCGTCTGGTACATCGAGATCGCGGTGATCGTCGGGGGGCACGTGCTCGGCGTCCTCGCGGCCCACCGGACGGCGGTGCGCGTCGCGGGCGACCACGCGTCCGCCGTGCGGAGCCAGTACGCGCTCACCGCGCTGATGAGCGTCTACACGATCGCGACCCTGTGGCTGCTCGCGCAGCCGCTCGTTCGTTAGAGGAGGGAGGAAGCCGTGCCCGTGCTAGCCCACACCGCCACGTCGAGCGGCCCGAACACCGAGATCCTGTTGCTCGGGGTGGGCATGATCGTGCTGGCCCTCGTCTTCTTCTTCCAGAAGACCGCCTCCCGCCAGGCGAGCCTCGTCCTCGCCGTTCTGGGCGCCGTCGCCGTGACGGGGGCGTTCACTCTCAGCGGCGGCGGGGGATCGGGCGACGACCACCACGACGTCTCGATCTCCATAGCCGAGCCGGCCGAGGGGGCGACGGTCGAGGCCGGGACCGTTGCGGTCGAGGTCGAGCTGACGGGGGCGGAGCTCGCCGGCGAGAGCTCGAGCGAGGACGCCGGCCACCTCCACGTCGTCGTGGACGGCGAGGTCGTCGACATGCCCTCGAGCCTGGACCTCGAGGTCGAGCTCGAGGCCGGCGAGCACGAGATCGAGGTCGAGTTCGTCGACGCCGACCACGCCCAGCTCGACCCCCCGGTCAGGGACTCCGTGACCGTTGTGGCCGAGTGAGGAGGCAGGTTTTGGGCCCCCGACGGCGTACCAGAGCGGCATGAGCACCACCGTGCCTGCGGTCAAACGAGCCTGGCTGGGTGGCCTTGCCTGCGCCGGCGTCGCAGCCGCGCACTGGATCGCATACCTGATCGCCCCTCCCGACGGACACAGCCACGCCCACGGGATGGCCGCCACCGGCCACAAGCTCTGGCCGTACTTCGTCGCGGTGGCCGTCGCGGCCCTCAGCGGGTTCGTCTCCGACCGGTTCGGCGAGGAGCAGGGCGCCTCGGGCGCGGCTCTGTGGCGCCAGGCGGCGGGGCGGCTCGTCCCGGCCCAGGTCCTCGCGTTCGCATGCCTCGAGCTCGCCGAGCGGGCACTGTTCGCCGACCCCGGGCACGCCGGGACGCTGCTGACCGAGCCCGTCCTCTGGGTCGGCATCGCGCTCCAGGTCGTCTGCGCCCTTGCGGGGGCCGGGCTGCTCGTGCTGTTCGCCCGGACCGTCGAGCTCATCCAGGAGCTCGTCGGGCGGCGCCTCGCCACGGCGACTGCGCCGCGGGTCCTGCCGCACCGTCTCTTCGCACACCTCGTCGTCCGTCCGCTCGTCATGGCTACCGGCGGGCCGACCTTCCGGGGGCCACCCGTACTCCTCTGAGTCCGTTCCGCGCGCGGCGCCGTCCGGCGCCGCCCGATCGAACCCATCACTCGGAGGAAAAGAAATGACCGGCAAGAACCTCGCCCGCGCGCTGACCGCGCTGGCACTCGCAGCGACGGCGTTGCTGCCCACGGGGGCACACGCGGCGCCGATGAAGGTCCTCGGCACCGACGCCGCCCTCGACGGTCCGCCCGGGGCCGACCTCGTGTCGCTCGCCGCGGCGAAGCACGGAAGCGACTTCCACATCCAGATCGGCCTCGCGCAGGCGCTGCCCCAGCAGGGGAGCTACCCGGGCGCGGGCATCGAGTGGGCATTCGAGGTGCGCGGCCGCACGTTCCTCGCGGAGGCACACCCCGAGCCGGGCGCGATGCGCTACACGCTGTTCGAGATCCAGGGCGACTCGCTGCGTCAGGTCGAGATCCTCGAAGGTTCCTTCGACACCGAGTCGGGTCTGATCGACATGTACGTCCCGCTCGCGTCGATCGGCGCGCGCAAGGGCACGAAGATCTCCGGTGCCGGTGACGGTTCGACGCCCGACGTCGACATCCACCAGCACGCGGGGCCGGCCTCGCGCGAGCTCGACGCGTTGACGACGACGAAGGACTTCGTCGTCCGCTGAACCCCCCCCACGACTCATCAGGAGGAACCACGATGAAGAAGACCGTCACGGTCGCGGCGGTTGCCGCGGCGACGGCGCTGCTCGCCGGAGCGGCGCTCGCGCACACCTCGATCGCGGAGTCGGACCCCGCGGACAACTCGACCGTCGAAGCTCTCCCGGCCGAGGTCTCGATCCGCTTCGGCAACCCCGACGTCCCGGTGCCCCAGCCGGCTCAGCTCACCGAAGCGACGCTGCTCTTGCTCGACCCCTGCGGCGCGCGCGTCGACAACGAGGACGCCGCGTGGGACCAGACGACGAGCACGATCAGCGCGTCGACCAAGGCATCGGAGACGGCCGGACGCTACGAGATGCACTGGTCGGGCACGTCTACCGACGGTGACACGCAGGCCGGCTACGTCGACTTCGTCGTCTCGGGCGGCGAGCAGTGCGCGCTCGTCCAGCGGACCGACGCCGCCGACGACATCGACCTAGGCTTCAACCCGACGAAGGTCACGTCGAAGCCGACGGCCGCCGGCGCGAACGTGACCGTCGCGCTCGCCGCCGCTCCCGCGTGCAAGGCGTTCAGGGTCGAGGGCCAGAGGCTCGAGCTCGCCATGGACACGAACTGGGACGAAAGCGTCGACTACACGGGTGCGTTCACGTGCCGCGCGAAGAAGGTGCGCCGCAACGGCGTCGTCAAGAATGTCGCGGTCTACGGCCTCGAGGTGACCAAGGCGAGCGACGAGACTCCGTCGCTCAAGTTCAAGGTGCGCAAGACGGGGGCCAAGGCGCTCACCGCCGCGGTGCCCTCGACGATCCTCGAGGACCAGGAGGCGGGCTCGCTCGACCTCTACGTGTCGTCGACGACCGAGTCGGACGAGTGCGGCGAGGACAAGTCCTGCGCCGATCGGGCCCCCGACCTCGGCTGGGTCCGTTCGCTGTGAGCCCGTGCCCAAGAGTGTCTTCACACGTACTGTGGGAAGGACGATGACGATGACTCGAACGAAGGTGACGCTGGCCGGAGCGGCCGCCGCGGCGATCCTCGTCGCGGCGGCCCCGGCCGTCCTCGCGCACGCGGCGTACAAGAGCTCGAACCCCGCCGACAAGTCGACGGTCGCCACCCCCCCCACCCAGGTCACGGCCGAGTTCACCGAGCCGCTGACGGAGGCCTCCTC
>DASQDO010000294.1:0-2438 GCA_035634135.1 Actinomycetota bacterium | reverse complement strand
CGTGCACGCCGTCCGCGAGGCCCTTGACGACGCCCGCGGCGACGGTCCCGACGCCTTCGGATGAGACGAGCTTCACCGAGACGTCCGCTTCGGGGTTCGCCTGCTTGAGGTCGAAGATCAGCTGTGCGAGGTCCTCTATCGAGTAGATGTCGTGGTGGGGCGGCGGCGAGATCAGCGGGACGCCGGGCACGGTGTGCCGCAGCCGGGCGATCTCGGTCGACACCTTCACGCCGGGGAGCTGGCCGCCCTCACCGGGCTTCGATCCCTGCGCCATCTTGATCTGGACCTCCCGCGCGTCGGCGAGGTACGCGGGGGTGACCCCGAAGCGCGCGGACGCGACCTGCTTGATCGCGGAGCTGCGTCCGCTGTCCCCGTAGCGGGCGGGGTCCTCGCCGCCTTCGCCCGTGTTCGCCATCCCCCCGATCATGTCGAGCGCCAGCGCGATGGTCTCGTGGGCCTCCGGAGAGAGCGCGCCGAGCGACATCGCCCCGGCCGAGAACCGCCGCGCTATGGAAGCGGCGTCCTCGACCTCGTCGAGCGGCACCGGTGTCGCCGGCGCGAAGCCGAGCAGGTCGCGGGGCTCGGACGGCGGGCGTCCGTTGACGAGCTCGGCGAAGTCCTCGTAGGCACGCGGGTTGCCGGCGACCGCACGCCGCAGGGCATGGGCAGCCTCCATCTCGGTGGTCACCGCGGACTGGAGCCCCTCGATCACGGCAGGGTTGAGAGCGTGGTACTCGCCGCCGGACTTGTGCTTGAACGCGCCCGGCATCGCGAGCGCGGGCTTCTCCGACCATGCGGCCTCGTGGCGCGCGAGCGCGTCCTCTCCGAGGTCGTCGAGGGACGACCCACCGAGGACCGAGGCGACGCCGGGGAAGCACAGCTCGATCACGTCGGGCCCGAGGCCGATCGCCTCCACCACTTGGGCGCCGCGATACGACGCGACGGTCGAGATGCCCATCTTCGACATGACCTTGTAGAGGCCGGCCTCGAGCGCGTCCAGGAACAGCTCCTGCGCGGCCCCCGACGAGACGTCGCCGCCGAGGCGCGCGTGGTCGGCGAGGTCTGCGATGGTCTCGAGCGCGAGCCGGGGGCAGACGAGGTCGGCGCCGTTCGTGACCAGGCACGCGACGTGGTGGCTCTCGCGCACGTCGGCGGCGTCGACGACGAGGCCCGCGCGCGGGCGGAGACCTGCCGCGGCCAGCGCGTGGTGGACGGCGCCGGCGACGAGCGCAGATGGAACCGCGACGCGCTCCGGCCCCATCCCCGCGTCGGTCACCACGACGACGGTCGCCCCTTCTCGCACGGCATGGCATGCGGTCCGGGCGGCGCGTTCGCAGGCGCGGCGCAGGCCGGCGGCCCCCTCGGACGCGTCCCACGTCGCGTCGACGACGGCCGCCCCCTCGGCCACGAGCTCGGCGACCGCCTCGGGGGACACGAGCGGGGACCGGTACTCGCGCAGGCTCCCCGGGGGGATCGCCGTGGCATCGAGAGCGGGGCGGGGGCCGAGCAGAGTCACCTGCGACATCACGTGGCTCTCGCGCAGATGGTCGAGCGGCGGGTTCGTCACCTGAGCGAAACGCTGCTTCAAGTACGAGAAGACCGGCCGCCGGAAGCGGGCGAGCGGCGGCTGCGCGGTGTCGTCGCCCATCGACGACACGGGCTCGCCCGACCCCGTGGCCATCGGCCGCAGGACGACCGTGACCTCCTCCTTCGTCATCCCGGAGGCGACCTGCAGGGGCAGGACGCGGTGCGCCGGAATGCCCACCGGAGCTCCACGCCCGGCGGGCTGCAACGCGCCTTCCGCCGCGGCCGCGTACTCGCCGGAGCGTGCTAGGGATCGCTTCACGTGGGCGTCGAGACGGATGCCGTGCTCGGGGTCGACGACGAGAGCCTGGCCCGGCCCCAGCCGCGTCCGCGTGACCGCGCCGTGGCCGCTCGTGTCGATCGCGCCGGCCTCCGACGCACACGCGACGAAGCCGTCCTCGCACAGCGCGACTCGAAGAGGGCGCAGGCCGTTGCGGTCGAGCGCGGCCCCCACGGTCGTCCCGTCCGAGAACACCAGTCCCGCGGGGCCGTCCCACGGCTCCATCAGCGCGGAGTGGAACCGGAAGAAGCCGCGCTCGTCGCGGCCGAGAGAGGGATCGTTCTCCCACGCCGGCGGCACGAGCATCGCGGCCGCGTGCTCGACCGTCCGGCCCCCGCGCACCAGCATCTCGAGCGCGCCGTCGAGGATCCCGGAGTCGGAGCTGCGCGCGTCGACCGGCGGCGCGAGATCGTCGGAGTCCTCCGCCGCCACCCGGGCCTTCATCGCGGCGAGGTTGCCGCGGATCGTGTTGATCTCGCCGTTGTGCGCCAGCATCCGGAACGGCTGGGCGCGCTCCCACGCCGGAGCGGTGTTCGTCGAGTACCGCTGGTGGAACAGGGCGAACCACGCGCTG
>DASQDO010000293.1:0-2668 GCA_035634135.1 Actinomycetota bacterium | reverse complement strand
CTGTCGCCGGGAGGTTCGCCGGGAGGGCCCTCGGTTCCTCCACGGCTCGGCTTGCTGAGCCGGGAGGGGGCCCCGAGGCCCGTCTCCCCGCCGGTGTTGCCTGAGCAATTGGCAAGCCCGAGCGGGGAAGCCGGAACCCTTGGGCACCTTCGACGAAGAACCTAAAGAAAAAGGGCGGAAAGATCAAACTGAAATCTTTACAATTTGTCAGCTAAAACCGCCGGGGTAGTAAACCCGGGGCTTAGTCGGCCTGGAGCGCGGCGTCGAGGCCCTCCTCGAGCACCGCCAGGGCCTCCCGCTGCTTCTTGCGATCCCGCAGCACCTTTGCGAGATCCCGCGCCGTCGTGGCGGCGTCGCGCGCGGCCCCCGCGTCGCGGAACATCCTCATCGCGGTACGCAGCTCCTTCTCCGCGGTCGCCACGTCCTTCTTCACGAGAGCGCGGCCCATCTCGCGATGGTTGGTGGCGAGGATCATGGCCGGCCCGTCGGAGCCGATCAGAGCGCGGGCCTCCGCGGCGCGAGCTTGGGCGCGCGCCGGCCTGCCGCTCATCCGTTCGATCTGCGCGAGCTCGTTGAGGACGTTCGCACGGTCGGCGGTCGCGTTCGCCACGGTCTCGAGCCGCTCGAGCGCCTCTTCGAACGCTTCCCTGGCCCCCGCGAGGTCGTGCTTCTCGGCGAGGACGATCCCGCGGTTCATCTGGGCCCACGAGGCGCCGAGCTTCCAGTCGAGCAGCGAGAAGTAGTGCTCGGCCTGGCGGGCGGCCGCGACGGCGTCGCCGTGCCGGCCCTGGCCGAGCATCGAGCTGGCGACGTTCATGTGCAGGCACGCGAGCTCGGCGGGGTCGTCCATCAGCGGCGCGTAACGCAGAGCCTGCTCCGCCTCGTGAGCGGCGCGATCCCGCAGCCCCACGTGCATGTAGCAGTGCACGAGCGCGGCGTGAGAGCGCATGCGTGCGACCGGGTCGGGCTCGCCGCTGCGGTCCAGGCGCTCCAGGTACTCGTTGAGGATGTGGATGGCGAGCCGCGAGTTGCCCAGCTCGAGGTTGCAGCGCGCGATCCCGGCGACGGCCTCGTAGCGAACGTGCAAGGGGTCCGTCCGCGACAGGTCCTCGGCGGCCTGGTAGAGGTCCAGCGCCTCCTCGGGCAGCCCTTGGTGCTCCTTCACGACCGCCAGCACGCACAGTGACTTCGCCTCGACGCGTGGCCAGCCGTCCTCCCGCGCTATGCCGCGGACCTCTTCGGCTATCGAGGTCGCCTCGTCCCGCTCGCCGGAGTGCAGCGCGCGCCGCGCCTCCTGCAGCTGCAGCTCGAGCTCGGCCTCGGCACCGGGCGACCGTCCCGTGCGGAGCTCGAGCGGGTCCATGCCGAGGACGCCGGCGATGTGCTCGAGGGCGTCGGGCGACGGAACGCGCTTCCCGGACTCGATCAGCGAGACGTAAGAGGGCGTCAGCAGCGGGAGCGCGACATCGCGCTGTGACAGTCCCCGATCGATCCGCGCGCGACGAATGCGCTCGCCGAGGCCCGACGTGTCGTCCCGCTTCATAGCGCGACAGCGTACGGCGCCTCGGGCGCGCCTCGCGTCCAGTTATTACTACAATGCACACTTCAAGTCAACACATCTGTCGCGCGAAGGGAGGTCCTTGATGTCTCGCAGAGTCCGTTTGGTCGTGATGGCGACCTTGTACGCGACGATCCTCGCCGCCGCTCCGGCGGAGGCCGAGGAGTGCGTGGAGGTGCTGCAGTTCAAGCACTGCTTCCCCGGGGGTGACTAGGAACGGCGAAAGCAACGCGCCCGATCCGGGCTAGTCGACCACCTTCATCTGACCCATCATCGAGTGGTCCTCGTGGGCCAGGTTGTGGCAGTGGAACATGTAGCGGCCCGTGTGGCCCTCGAACGTCATCGCCACGCGCACGACCTCGCCCTGCCCCACGCGGACGGTGTCCTTCCATCCCATCTCGTTCGGCGACGGCGGGAGACCGTCGCGGTCGAGGACCTGGAACCGGACGAGGTGCACGTGCATCGGGTGCGTCACGTTGGAGAGGTTGCGGAACGTCCATATCTCGGTGTCGCCGAGCCTCGGCTTGACGTCGATGCGGTTCGGGTCGAAGACCTTGCCGTTGATCTGCCAGAGCTGCCGGTCGAAGTCGAACTCGAGAGCGAACTCGCGCTCGATCGTGCCCGGGACGGGCAGGATCCTCTGGATCGGCCGGAACATCGCCGGCAACGAGCTGTCGTCGGCCTCCTCCCGCGTGACGTCGAACGCCATCAGCGGCGCGGCCCCCGCGGGGTCGGCGTCGTCCTGACGGTCGCCGAGGACGACGCGAGTGCCGACCGGGTACTTCGAGAAGTCGACGACGACGTCGGCGCGCTCGGCCGTCCACAGCGGGATCTTCGCCGAGGGAGTCGGCGCGCTGAGCAGCCCCTGGTCCGACGCGACCTGGATCAGAGGCTCGCCGGTCGACAGCGCGAGCTGGTAGCCGCGTGAGTTCGACGCGTTGAGGATCCTGAACCGGTACTTGCGGTTGGCCACCTCGAGGACCGGCATCGGGCGGCCGTTGACCAGGAAGACCTCGCCGAGGACGTCGTCGTGGCTGTCGCGGAACTTGAACGACCCGTCGCGCCGGAACGTGCGGTCCTGCAAGACGAGCGGCACGTCGTACTCGCCCG
>DASQDO010000292.1:0-10440 GCA_035634135.1 Actinomycetota bacterium | reverse complement strand
GCGGGAGAGGGCTTCACCTCGGAGATCGAGAACGTCTCGGGCACCGGCTACTCCGACCTGCTGCGCGGCGACGACGGGCCGAACGTCCTGTTCGGCGGCGACGTCTCGGCAGGGTTCTTCGGGCCGACCTATCCGCCGGGCGGCGTGTCCGACACGCTGGAGGGCCGGGGCGGCGACGACACGATCGACGGAGGCACCGGGGACGACACGATCGACGGCGGCGGAGACGACGACTCGATCCGCGACGGGCGCGGCCGCGACGTTATCGATGCGGGTGCGGGAGACGACTTCGTCACGACCGCGTTCCGATGCGGAGGTGGCCCGGACGAAGACCGGTGCTCGCGGCCCCAGGAGGCGTACCTCGGCGACGACGTGGAGGGCGGCGACGGGTTCGACATCTTGACCGGCGGCTTCGGCGACGACTTGCTGTCGGGCGGAGTGGGCGTGGATCACCTCGCGGGTGGCGACGGCGTCGACGACCTGCGCGGCGGCGAGGGTTCCGACACCCTGCGCGGGGGTGACGGCCGCGACGCGCTCGACGGAGGCGCGGGGTCCGACATGGCCGACTTCGCGGACGCTCCGGCAGGTGTGACGGTGGACCTCGGGGCGCAGACCGTCACCGGCGGGAGCGACGACACGATGACGTCGATGGAGGATGCAGCGGGCTCGGCGTTCGACGACGTGCTGCTCGGCACCGACGAGGCGAACGGCCTCGACGGGCGCGACGGTGACGACGTCCTGCGGGGCCTCGGCGGCGACGACTACGCGACGGGGAACGACGGCGAGGACGAGGTCTACGGCGGCGAGGGCGACGACGAGATCGAGGGCGGGAGCGGCCCCCACTACCTCGGGCACAACGAGGCCGACGGGCGTCCCGACCTGCAGGACGGGGGGCCGGGCGAGGACTTCTGCTTCGGCAGCAACCACGACGAACTCGTCTCCTGCGAGATCATTGCGGTCGAGTAGAGCGATACTGGATACATGTTCTCTCTCAGGAAGAAGACGCAGATGCCCGAGCCGTCCGACGCCCTGAAGGGCCGGGACGAGCGGCCTTTCCCGATCCCGTCGACGCACGCGGTGCTCGGCACGCCGCTCGAGCCCCCCTTCCCGGAGGGGATGGAGGTCGCGGTGTTCGGGCTCGGCTGCTTCTGGGGGGCCGAGCGTCTTTTCTGGACTCAGGACGGCGTCTACTCGACGGCGGCCGGGTACGCGGGCGGCTTCACGCCGCACCCGACCTACGAAGAGGTGTGCAGCGGGATGACCGGGCACACCGAGGTCGTCCAGGTCGTGTTCGATCCCTCGAAGGTCTCGTATGCCGACCTGCTGAAGGTGTTCTTCGAAGAGCACGACCCGACGCAGGGGATGCGGCAGGGCAACGACGTCGGCACGCAGTACCGCTCGGCGATCTACTACACGAACGACGACCAGAAGCGGGTCGCTGCGGAAGCGATCCGTTCCTACGACGAGGCGCTGCGCGGCCGCGGGTTCGACCCCGTCACGACCGAGGTGGCCGCCGCGGGCCCCTTCTACTACGCGGAGGATTACCACCAGCAGTACCTGCACAAAGTGCCCGACGGCTACTGCAGCCTGAAGGGCACCGGCGTCGCCTGCGCGATCCCGCGCTAGCCCGCCCGCAGGGGGGCCGTGTGACAATCGCGATCGAGGTCGTCTAGACACACGAGGTGTGAGTGGCGGATCAGAGGATGGTGGGGAAGGTGGGCCGTGTCACGAGCCGCATCGACGGCACCCACCCGGGCGAGGTGATGGTCCCCGTCCGGGGTGGGAGCGAAGCCTTCAACGCGTACGCCTCCGACGAGGAGGGCGCGATCCCGACCGGTACCCGCGTGGTCGTCGTGGAGTACTTCCCTCCGCGAACCGTGATCGTTAGTCGTGCTTAGGGCGCAGAGGTGCCGTTAGGGGGTGGCGTGATGCTGTACGTGGGGGCCGCGGTGCTGGGTGGGCTGTTGCTGCTCATCGGCATTTTCAAGCTGATGTGGCGGGTGGCCGAGCCGAACGAGGCGCTGATCATCTCGGGTCTGCGCGAGCACGAGAAGCCGGGTGACGTGGGCGAGAGCCTCGGCTTCAAGATCGTGACCGGACGAGGCACGCTCGTGATCCCGGGCGTGCAGACGGTCCGCCGGCTGTCGCTCGACCTGCGCGAGGCCGAGCTCGCGATCGACTGCGTGACGCACCAGGGCATCCCGCTCGCGATCCGCGGCGTCGTCATCTTCAAGGTCGGCGACGACTTCGTCTCGATCGCGAACGCGGCCCGTCGTTTCCTCGACCAGCAGGATCAGATGGACGCGCGCGTCCACAACGTGTTCGCCGGTCACCTCCGCGCGATCGTCGGGAACATGACGGTCGAGGAGATGATCCGCGACCGCGAGAAGCTCACGCAGCTGACGCGCGGATCGTCGGGCACCGAGATGGAGAAGCTCGGCCTCATCGTCGACTCGTTGCAGATCCAGGAGATCGGCGACCCCACGGGCTACATCAAGAACCTCGGGCGCCCGCACGCCGCGGCCGTCGAGCGCGACGCGAGGATCGCCCAGGCCGGGGCCGACCGCGCCGCTACCGAGAAGGAGCAGGAGGCGGACGCGCTCAAGGCGCACGCTCGCCGCGACAGCTCGATCAAGCAGGCGGGTTACCAGGCCGAGGTCGACACTGCCAGCGCGCAGGCCGCGCAGGCGGGGCCGCTTGCCGACGCCGGCGCGCGCCAGGAGGTCGTCGTCCAGGAGACGAAGGTCGCCGAGCTCGAGGCGCAGCGCGAGGAGCAGCGTCTGCAGGCGACGGTCCGCAAGCCCGCCGACGCACGCGCCTACGAGCAGACGACGCTGGCGAAGGCCGAGCGCGACGCGCAGATCTCGGGCGCCGAGGCCGAGGCGCAGCGCGTGAAGCTAGAAGCCGAGGCGGAGGCCGAGCGCGTCCGCCAGGCGGCGTCGGCGGAAGCCGAGCACGTCCGGCTCGAGTCGGCGGCGCGGGCCGAGTCGACCCAGATCATCGGCGAGGCAGAGGCGTCGGCAACCCGCGCGAAGGGCCTGGCCGAGGCGGAGGCCGTACGCGCCAAGGGCATGGCCGAGGCCGAGACGATCGCGGCCCGCGCCGACGCGCTGGCGGAGAACCAGGACGCGGTCATCGGGCAGCAGCTTGCGGAGAACTGGCCGGCGATCGTCGAGGCCGCGGCGAAGCCGTTCGGCGGCATCGACCAGCTGATCGTCCTGAACGGGGCGCAGGGGCTGTCGGAGACGCTGGCCCAGGCGCTGAGCCAGGGGGTCGCCGGGCTGGAGCTGGCGCGCAACGTCCTGTCGAAGGGGAAGGGCGGGAACGGAGGGAACGGAACCGACGAGCGGGAGCCCTCGGCCCCCGCGCGGAGGAGCGGTTCCTAGCGCGTCGGCGCCTGGGCGTGACGACGGTGCGGACTAGCTCTGGGGGGGGACGCGGGTCGGGCTCAGCATCCTCTTCGTGCGTTGGGGTAAGCGACGTACATGGGAGAGATCGACGAAGCCGCTTTGGTTGTCCTGGGGGCGGTCTTGGCGCTCCTCGGCGCGTGGCTAGCTGATCGGCGGAAGGTCGAACATCAGCGAGCAACCAGGTGGATAGAACGTCGACGCGAGGTCTATAGCTCGTTCATCCACTCAGCTAGAGAGATCTTCCACAGTCTCGAGAGGTTCCTCCCTGATGGACCGATAGGCGACAACGTCGCTAGCGTCGAGCAGAGGTGGCGCGAGCTCGAGGAAACCTACTCGGACTTTCTCCTCATAGCCTCTGAATCCACATTCCAAGTGGCTGCGGAGGTTCGGGCCTGGTGTGAGAACGCAGCGAAACTCCTAGTCGCCTCGGAGCCCGACGAAGCGGCAATCAAACGCCATATGCAGTTCTTCTGGGCGCCCGCTGCGGCATTTCTAGACAGATGCCGAGCCGATGTGGAGAGTCCTCGCGTCATATCCATCTGGCATCGGAACGCTCAAGACAAAAGTGTGTCTGGGTCAGAGCCGAATCCATACGTCGCGCCGTAGCAGGGTCGATCAGAGGCGTGTGCGCGAGCCCAGCGGTTCCTAGCGCGTCAGCGCTGTTCGCGCGACTTCTCGGTCTCCGTCGGCGCCGTCAGGCCCGGCTGGGCCGCCGGTAGCTGACGCTTCATCTTCGCCATCTCGGCGTCGACCTGGGCCTGCGCTACCGCGACGTCGAGCTCGGCCTGGATGCGGTCGCCCGACACCGACAGGTCTTCGAGCGCGCCGGAGGACGTCAGCTCCTCGAGCGCGCCGGACCGGGCCTGCATCTCGGCGACGCGGTCCTCGGCGCGGCGCATCATCCGCATGACCTCGCCCATCTCCTTCGAGATGCCGGTAGCGGCCTCACCGACTCGAACCTGGGCCTCCGCCGCGGAGTAGGACGCCTTCATCGTCTCCTTGCGCGTCCGCATGGTCGCGAGCTTGTTCTCGAGCACGCGTGACGCCTCGATCATCTTCTGCTCTTCCTCGTGGAGCTGGTCGCGCTGGACCTGGAGCTCACCGAGCTCGGACTCGATCGCGACCCTGCGCGTCAGCGCCTGGCGCGCCAGGTCCTCGCGGTTGGTCTGGAGCGCCTGCTGGGCCTGCGTCGTCAGCCGCCCCGCCGATTGCTGGAGCTGTCGCTGCTGGAGCTCGATGCGCTTGCGCGCGGTCGCGACCTCCGCGATCCCGCGGCGCATCTCCTGGAGCAGGTCGACCTGCTTCTCGTAGGAGTAGTCGAGCGTCTCGCGAGGATCCTCGGCCCTGTCGAGGGCCTTGTTCGCCTTGATCCTGAAGAGGGTCAGAATCCGCGACCACACGCCCATGCCGAAATCTCCTTGTCCACCTGCGTCTGGGGGCTCGTCCCTGCGGGGCCAGCATACGTCAGGGGCTCGTCCGAACCCCGTTACGCGCCGATAAGGCAAGCATGAGACGCCCGGTCCCCGTACCCGTCTGGCAGCTCGTCGCGGGCGCCGTCGCGTGCTGCGTCCTCGGCTGGTTCGCGTTCGTACGCGGCACGAACGTCCCGGTCCTGGCTCTGGCCGACCTCGGCTTCCACGAGCTCGGCCACCTGCTCACGTACGTCTTCCCGGACGTCGTGACGGCGATGATGGGGTCGATCACGCAGGTGGCGGTGCCGTGGGGCCTCGCCGCGTACTTCTTCGTCCGGCGGGGGGACTTCTTAGGAGGGACTTTCTGCCTCGCGTGGGCCGGCACGGCGGCGCATAACGCGAGCGTCTACGTCGCCGACGCGCCGTGGCAGACCCTCGAGCTCATCGGCGGTAGCCACGACTGGGCGTTCGAGTTCGGGCCCTACGACGCGCAGGACCGCGCGGCGGACGTCGCGGGGATCGTGCGCGGCGCGGGCCTCGCGATGCTGCTGACCGCACTCGCGATCTGCCTGGGGGGACTCGTGCTGGCTACCGGCTCGCGAGCTCGTAGCCCGCTCCGAAAAGGCCGGGCGGTGACGGGCGCCTAGCAGTCCGCCTCGGGCTTGGCCGGTACCGAATGCCGCGTCCCCCGCTCGTCGAGGAGCAGCGGGATCAACGGCTCGGCCGCCTGAGCCATCGACACGTACATGTGCCGCGCCTTGATCCCCAGCAGTGACAGTGTCCGGCGCACCTGCCGGTACTGCTTCTTCGACAGCAGGTAGCCGCACGGCGGCGGGTCCTGGACCTGGTTCTCGGACGGCTCGGCGTTGTCGGCGCCGCCGAAGTAGACGGGCTCGTTGCGCAGCCGTCCCTCCTTCACCGCGCGCCGGCGCGCCTGCTTCGTCACGCCCGCGACCGCGGCTCCGCGCTCGCGCATGAACCGGAGCGTCGCGTCGACCGCGACCTCGTGGGCCGCCACGCGGCGCATGCGGACGGCCGGGTCGTCAAGCTCCTGCGGGCCGTTGCGAGGGTCGCCGTCGACGCGGGTCTCGACGAGGATGCCCAGCGAGTGCCGCAGCCCCATCGCGTTGCGAGCGATGCCCTCGTCGCCGTCGCCGGCCGACTGGTGGACGTCCTGGTCGCCGAGCTCGTACTGGCCGTACTCGTCGGTCGAGTAACCCGCTTCCTCTTCGTCCGCGGTGATGTAGTCGAGCGCGAGCGTCTTCGCCTGAGCGTGGACGTCCTCGTCGACGTTCAGGTTGCGCGGCCACAGCACGAGCACCTCGTCGTCGTAGAGGGCCGGCAGAGAGGGCCCGTACTCGTGGAGGTCGACGACCGCCTCCGGCTGCCAGTCGCGCACGACCTTCGCCATCGCTCGGCTCTCGGAGGCCTCGAGGTTGAGGTGGTCCCGGTTGATGTCCGTGCCGTCGGAGTTCCCGCGCGCGTCGGCCTCGCGCCCGTCGGGGTTCGCGCTCGGCACGAACAGGATCGTCTGCTCCTTAAGCTGCGTCACGAGCTCGGCGTCGTCGGTGAACGCGAGGTCGCGCAGGCGCTGGAGGCAGGCTTCCCGGCCGGCGGGCTCGTTGCCGTGCTGGGAGCAGACGAACAACGTCGTGGGGCGCTTCAGCGCGGCGAAGCGTGACGCCGGCGTGGGGTAGCCGAGGCGCACGAGGTGCAGCGGCCGGCCCTGCTTGGTCTTTCCGATCACGTCGATCTCGACGCGGTCCGAGGCCTCGTCGACGGCGGCGAGGAACTCGAGCTCGCCCTCGTGGGTGGTCCAGGCGGCGCCTTCGCCCTCTTCGAACTCGGTCCGGGGCGGCTCCGATCCGCTGGCGCCCGCCGGTGCGATCGCACCCGCCACCAGGGCCGCCATCAGGCCGCCTACGAGCATCTTCCTGAGTTCCACTGCCTGCCTCCTCCTCGAGCCCCTCTCACGGCAGGACTTCGACGCGGCCCCGGGGAGACCCTGTTTTCACCCGGGCGCGAAAGCGGCCCCCTTCGGGGGGCCGCTCTCCTCCGGACAGTGGTTACCTGACCGTCACCTTCGTCTTCATGTTCCAGTGGATCGCACACATCACGGTGAACGGCGTGTCGCCGGACTTGCGCGTGAACCTCAGCGCGTACGGGTCGTCGGGGATGCCCTCCGGCCCCCCGCGCAGGCCCGACGTGTCGTAGTCCTTGTCCCGGTCACCGCCCGTCGGTACCTTGCCGTCACCCTGCTCCTTGGCGAACTTGTTGGGCAGGTCGAGCTCGGCCATCGACGGGTCGTCGCAGAACGTCGGGTTCTCGAAGTCCGCAGGCTGATCCGGGCCCGGGCCCTCGTCGCCGTCGGGGTCGCAGACGGGCGGGCTGTTGAAGGCCACGTTGGCCCACCTCTTCGCCTTCGCCGGCGGCGTGGTCGCGGTGTGAGGCTCGACCACGTTCTGGGCGAAGATCCACTGGATCTGGTCGCCCTTGCGGATCCGCAGGTTCTGCGGGAACGCCTCGAAGAAAGTGATGTGCTCGGTGTCGTAGCCCATGTAGGCCGTGTAGATCCGCTTGCCGTCCTCGGTGGTCTCGTAGTGGACCTCGTTCAGCATCTCGAGAAGGTCTTCGGCCTCCTGTGCGGACTGCGCGAGGTGCGAGTCGAGGTTCGGGTCGCTGGTGGGGGACTGCTGCGCGGCGGAGCTCACGGTCACCGTCAGCGTGTGGAACGTGTTCGTGACGGTGAACGTCGCGTCGTCGAGCGAGTCGGCGATCTTCACGTAGAACCCGTTCTTGAAGTTCTGCTCGCCCGGATACAGCAGCGCGGACCCGTCGTACGTGCACGGCTTCTTCGCCCGCAGGCCGCAGTTCGTCCCCGCCGGTGTCGGGAAGAACATCCTGCCGTCGAGCTTGAAGCCGTCGTCGTCCGGGTCGGCCGCGAAGAACCCGCCGAACGGCGAGTCGGTCGTGCCGACGGGCAGCAGCGCGACGCCACCCCAGTCGAAGTGCAGGGTGTCGCCCGGGTGGACCGTGAGCTCGCTCGGGAACATGTGGAAGTCGAACGCCTGCGTGCCGGGAACCGGGGCGCCGGTCAGGATCTCGAAGGTGACCGGTGTCTGTGCGGTAGCCGGCGTCGCCATCGCGCCGACGAGGACCGCACCGGTCAACAGCGCGAGGAGCCGCGCTCTCTTGTCCCTCATGTATCGCCCTCCTTGGGGTCGTTCGTCCGGTGCCCCGAGGGCACGAGGGCCATGACACCAATTCACATGAGGACGGACCAGGACGAATGCCTGCGTCTTGTACGTATCTTGTCGCTGCGCGCGGTGAGCTACCTCAGCCCTCGACGACGAACTCGGTCTCGCCGGCGTTCGTCAGCTCGAACTCGATCGTCCCGGCCGCGCTGCTCTCCGCCTCGGGTCGACCTCCCACTCGTCGAGCACGACGTCGAGGGAGGCGTCCGCGAGGCGGCCCGCCCCGAACTCGGTGCAGGCGGCCTCGCCGGTCGCGACGCCCGTGGCCGAGCCGCTGCCCGAGGCGACCCCCGAGGCGGAGCCCGACCCGGACCCCGACGCCGAGCCGGAGCTCCTGACCGACGCGCCCTCCACCCACTCGCACCGACGCCGCGCGGCCGCCCCACAACGTCTGGGAGGAACCAGACCGAGGAGGGCGAAACCTCTCCCAGACGTCCCAAAACAGGAGGAAGATCGTGAAAAAGTTTCTCGTGGCCCTGGCCTGCGCGGGGCTGGTCGCCTCCGGGCTGAGCGCAACCGCCGGTGCCGGCCCCAGCCCCGGCGGCTACTCGTCGGACAACGTCGAGTGGGTGACCCACGTGCCGTTCAACGGCCCCACTGCGACCGGCGCCAACTTCTTCAAGAGCGGCGGCGACCACTACATGATCGTGACCAGCTGGCACAACTTCGCGATCTACAACATCAACGACCCGCTCGCCCCCGAGCTCGTGGGCAACCCGGTGCCGTTCGGCTTCAAGTTCGAGAACGAAGACGTCTCGACGAACGGCAAGATCATGCTGTTCTCCGAGACCATCCCCCAGGGCGACCTCCACGTGTGGGACATCGAGGACAAGTCCAACCCGGTCCTGCTCGCGACGGTCGCCGGGGCCGGCGACCACACCACCACGTGCATCCTCAAGTGCAAGTGGGCGTACGGCAGCGAAGGGACGATCACCGACCTTCGTGACCCCGCGAACCCGGTCCTCATGACGGAGAAGTGGAGCGACAACCAGCCTCCGATGGGCTCGACCCACGACGTCACCGAGGTGGCGCCGGGCGTCGTGCTGACGTCGACCGCGCCGATGTTGCTCCTCGACGCCCGCAAGAACCCGGTCAAGCCGAAGTTCCTCGCCCTGACCGAGCCGTACGAGGGCAACGGGCTCCCGTTCCACTCGAACCTGTGGCCGCGGAACATGAAGGACCGCTGGATCATCGCCGGCGGCGAGACCTGCTGCGGCGCCGAGCAGTGCGACGAGTCCACGGCCGCCGCGTTCATGGTGTGGGACACGAAGGGCTGGCAGAAGAGCCGCACCTTCAAGCTCGTCGACGAGTGGTGGGCGTACCAGGGGACGGTGATCGACGGTGGGGGCATCGCCAGCGCTCCATTCGGATGTTCACCACACTGGTTCACGACGCAGCCGGGCACCTGGAAGAACGGCGGCCTCGTCGCAGTCGGTTGGTACAACAGCGGCACCCGGCTCCTCGAGGTGAGCTCGAAGGGCAAGATCAGCGAGGCCGGCTGGTTCCTCCCGGCCGGCGGTGGCACCTCGGGCGCCTACTTCATCAACGAGGAGATCATCTACGCCGTCGACTACCAGCGGGGCATCGACGTCCTGCGCTACACCGGCAAGTAGCTCAGTCGTTTGTCGAGAGGCCCGCCCTTCGGGGCGGGCCTCTTCGCGTTCAGCCGAGGTCAGGCCAGCCCGGCCGCTTGCTCCACGGGGTCTGCGCTCACCTGCGGCAGCACCTCCTCGAGGAACAGCTCCAGCGAGCGGCGCGCGAGGCCTCCGGGCATCGCGCCGAAGTCGAGGTTCCACAAGACCTCGTCCACCCCGAGCTTCTCGTCGACCCACTGGACGTACTCGGCCACCGCGGCCGGGCTCCCGAAAGCGACGGCCCGGGCCTTGCGCATGACCGCCGGCGTGCTGGAGCGGATGCTCCGGGCCATCCCTTCGTAGCCCGGGTACGCGCCCGACGACATGTGCTCCCAGGCGGAAGCCGCGGAGGCCCAGACCCGGTGATACGCCTCCAGATAGTGGTCGCCCTCCCGGATCGCCGTGCTGTGGTCGGGCGCGACGTACAACGAGACGAGGATCACCACCTCGCCGTCACCGTGGCCGGCAGTGCGAGAAGCATCGCGGTAGATGTCTATCTGCTCGCGCAGGACGTCGGGGCCCTGGCTGGTCAGCGCGCCCATCAGGCCGAGGCCGTTCTCTCCGAGCCATGCGAACGACTGACGAGCTCGCGCCGCGACCCCCCACAGAGGTGGATGCGGCCGTTGCGTCGGACGCGGGAGGCTGCGCGCTTCGCGGATGGTGAAGAACGGAGAGTCGATCGAGACGCTCTCTTCCGTCCAGAACCTGCGGATCGCCGAGAGCGTCGCTT
>DASQDO010000291.1:0-7729 GCA_035634135.1 Actinomycetota bacterium | reverse complement strand
GCCGGCGTGACACACCTCCTTCAGGGCAACCGCTCGATCTCGGCGCCGCTCGAGCGGCTCCAGCGCATGGGCGGGATCTTCGGCGCGTTGATCGCCCGTCCGGTGTCGGGGCTCGTCGGGATCTGGGGGACGTGGGTCCTGCTGCTGGTCCTGATGTTCGTCGGGCTGCTCGTGGTGACGCGCACGCCGCTCAGCCGGGTCGGAGGGTGGATCGCCACGGGGGCCGCGGGGGCGGCCGGGTTCGTGCGCGGGCTCGCGTCGGGGCACACCGGCGACGACGAGGAGCACGACGAGGACGAGGACGAAGAAGAAGAAGAAGAAGAAGAGACCTACGAGCTCGAAGACGAGGCCGGAGACGAAGAGGGGGCCGAGGACGACGAGGCTCCCGCCGAGGTCGCCGCGATCAAGCCTGCGAAGCCGACGCAGCTCGCCATCCCAGTCGGGGACACGAAGTCGTATCGCCTGCCGCCGCTCGAGGTGCTGGCGAAGGGCGGCGAGCGCGAGATATCGACGCGGTCGATCGAGGACACGACGCGGGTGCTCGAGGGGACGCTCGAACAGTTCAACGTCGATGCGTCCGTCACCGGCTACACCGCGGGGCCGACGGTCACGCGCTTCGAGATCGAGCTCGGTGCCGGGGTGAAGGTCAACCGCGTGCTGAGCCTCAGCAACGAGATCAAGTACGCCCTCGCGTCGGGCGAGCTGCGTTTCCTGGCCCCCATCCCCGGGCGGTCGGCCATCGGCGTCGAGGTGCCGAACCGGAGCCGTCAGCTCGTCACGCTGGGCGACGTGCTGCGCAGCAAGGAGGCGCAGCGCGACAAGCATCCCCTCGCCGTGGCGCTCGGGCAGGACATCTCCGGAGAGACCGTGCTCGCGAACGTGACCGAGATGCCGCACGTGCTGATCGCCGGCGCCACGAACTCCGGCAAGTCGTCGTGCATCAACTCGATGATCACGTCGATCCTCATGCGCGCGCGGCCCGATCAGGTGCGTCTGATCCTGATCGACCCCAAGAGGGTCGAGCTGACGCACTTCTCCGGAGTGCCGCACCTCCTGACGCCGGTCGTCACGGTTCCGAAGAAGGCGGCGTCCGCGCTCGGCTGGGTCGTGCGTGAGATGGAGATGCGCTACGAGACGCTCGCGCACTCCGGGATGCGGAACCTCGAGTTCTACAACGAGGCCGTCGCCCGAGGGGCCGTCGTGAAGCGTTCCGACGACGACCCCGATCCGGAACCGTTGCCGTACATCATGGTCGTCGTCGACGAGCTGTCGGACCTGATGATGGTCGCGCCGCGCGACGTCGAGAGCGCGATCTGCCGCATCGCCCAGATGGCGCGCGCCGTCGGCATCCACCTCGTGGTCGCTACGCAGCGCCCGTCGGTCGACGTCGTCACCGGCGTGATCAAGGCGAACATCCCGTCCCGGATCGCGTTCAGCGTCGCGTCGCAGCAGGACTCGCGCGTGATCCTCGACCAGGGCGGAGCGGACAAGCTCATCGGGCGCGGGGACATGCTCTACCTGCACGCGAACTCGTCGAAGCCGCGGCGCATCCAGGGGTCGTGGGTGACCGAGAAGGAGATCGCCGCGGTCGTGGGCCACGCTCGCAGGCAGGGCGACCCGGACTACCAGGAGGGCATCACCGCCGAAGAGCCGGGAACGGGCAGCGCCATGGGAGGCGGCGGGGGCGGCGACGAGCTCCTGGAGGAAGCGCTCCAGCTCGTCGTCCGCTCCCAGCTCGGCTCGACCTCGATGCTCCAACGCAAGCTCCAGGTCGGGTTCGCGCGAGCGGGCCGCCTGATGGACCTTCTGGAGCAGCGTGGAGTGGTCGGGCCCTCCCAGGGATCCAAGCCGCGCGACGTGTTGATGACGGTCGAGGAGCTGGAGGCGCGCGCCGAGTCGGCGTAGGGGGGTTCGCTCCTATAATCGACGCCCCACACACGACCCGGGAGCGCGGTGACCGAGCCAACCACCATCGGCGCTTATCTCCGTGCCGTCCGGCGCCGCCGCCGGATCAGCATCGAGCGAGCGGCCGAGGACACGAAGATCAGAGCCGCATTCCTCATGCGGATGGAGTCGGACGAGTTCGACTTCCTCGCGCCCGCGTACGTGCGCGGGTTCCTCCGGTCGTACGCCCGCTATCTCGAGGTCGACCCCGGCCCCCTTCTCGAGGACTTCGAGTCGCGCTACGGCGGGGGCCGCGTCGACTCGTCGCAGATGATCGCCTTGCAGCGGCGCGAGAAGGCCGTGCCGAGGGAGCACCGTCGCCTCAACAGCTGGGTCGTCGCCGGCGGTGCGGCCGCGGTGATCCTCGTGGTCCTCGCGTTCGTCGGTGTGATGTCGGCTCCGGAGAAGCCCGAGCCCCCGGGCTCCGCACTGAGCCAGACGACGCCCACGCCCGGCCCGGCGCCGTCGCCGAGCGTCTCGCCGTCCGTGCTGCCGTCGGAGTCTCCCGGCGAGATCGCGGCAACCGACGGCATCGAGCTCGTCGTCGACGCGGCCGGAGGTGCTTCGTGGCTCGAGGTCTACGCCGACGGACAGACCGTCTACTACACGACGCTGCCCGCCGGCCAGACGATGACGTTCGACGCCGAGAAGCGCATGCACATCCGGCTCGGCTACCCGGCCGGCGTCGAGCTGACCGTGAACGGCCGCAGCCTCGGGTCGCCCGGCGGCGAGGACCCGATCGAGCTCACGTTCCCCGACGACCTCGACGGCCTGATCTAGATGACGGGCCGCCTCGGCGGGACGTCGAGATAGACGTGTCCCGCGTAGCAATCGTGACGCTCGGCTGCCCGAAGAACTCCATCGACTCGGAGGGGCTCGGGGGCATGCTCGACGCGGCGGGGCACTCGGTCACGGACGATCCCGCCGCGGCCGACGTCGTCGTCGTCAACACGTGCGGCTTCATCGACCCGGCGCGGCGTGAGACCGTGCAGGAGGTCCTCGACCTCGCGGAGCTGAAGCACGACGGAGACCTCAAGGGCCTCGTGCTGACGGGATGCCTCGTCGCCCGTTCCGCAGACGACCTCGCGGAGGCGCTGCCCGAGGTGGACGCTCTCGTGGACTTCGCCGCATACCCGCGGATCGACGAGATCGTCCGGGGGGCCGCGGGAGGAACGCTCTTGCAGAGGGTCTTCGGCGATCCCGGGACGAAGTTCGACCCCGCCTACTGGGACGCCACGATCGCACGGGGGCCGCGCATCCGGTTCGGCCGCGCGCCGTGGGCCTACGTGAAGATCGCCGAGGGTTGCGACCGAGGCTGCACGTTCTGTGCGATCCCGCTGATGCGCGGCAAGTTCCGGTCGCGCTCGACGCAGACGATCGTCGACGAGGTGCGCGGGCTTGCCGCGCAGGGCGTGAGCGAGATCTCTCTCGTGAGCCAGGACTCCGTCATGTGGGGGCGCGACACCGGCGAGGGCGGGCTGCTCGACCTCCTCGCCGCCCTCGAGAGGGTCGACGGCCTCCGGAGGCTGCGCCTCATGTACCTGCACCCGCAGGGCGTCACCGACGAGCTCGTCGACGCGATGCTCGCCAGCGAGGTGGTCGCGCCGTACTTCGACCTCTCGCTGCAGCACGTCTCGCCTAGCGTGCTGCGCGCGATGGGCCGGTGGGGAGGGCGTGACCGGTTCACCCGGATGATCGAGCGCATCCGTTCGTCGGAGCCTCTGGCCGCGGTGCGCGCGACCTTCATCCTCGGCTTCCCCGGCGAGGAGGACGAGGACGCGGACGAGGTCGAGGCGTTCGTCGGCGACACGGACCTCGACTGGATCGGGACGTTCACGTACTCGCCCGAAGAGGGGACCCGCTCGTTCGAGCTCGACGACCGCGTGCCCGAGGCGATCGCGCGCGAGAGGGCCGAACGTGTCTCGGCCGTCGCGGAGCAGACGATGGCCGAGCGGGCGCGTTCGCTCGTCGGGACGCGGCTCAGCGTCCTCGCCGAGCGGCTGGACGTCGCCACGGGGACGTGGACCGGGAGGTCGCATCGCGAGGCCCCCGAGGTCGACGGCGAGATCGCGTTCACGGCTGCCGCACCCGTCTCGGTCGGCGACTACGTCGACGTCGAGGTCACGGCCAGCGACGGCGCGGACCTCGTCGCCAGGGCGTGAACCTCCCCAACTCCATCACGTTCGCGCGCATAGCGCTGGTACCGGTCTTCCTCGTGTTCGCGTTCGGAGACTCGGACGCGGCGCAGCTGACCGGGCTGGCCGTGTTCGTCGTCGCGTCCGCATCGGACTCGCTCGACGGCTATCTCGCGCGGAGACACGGCTCGATCACGACGCTGGGTCAGTTCGTCGACCCCCTCGCCGACAAGCTGCTCGTCGGGGCGGCGCTCGTGGTGCTCGTCGCCGACGAGGGGTTCCCGCTGTGGGCCGCGCTCGTGATCGCAGTGCGCGAGGTCGCGGTTCAGGTGCTCCGGATAGCCCGCACCGGTGGGGGCCGGACGAGGCCCGCGTCGCAGTTCGCGAAGGCGAAGACCGCGACGCAGCTCGGGATGGTGTCGTGGTGGCTGCTCCCGTGGGAGTCGACGAACGCCGGCCACTGGGCGTGGATAGTCGCCGCGCTCCTGACGACGACGGTGTCGGGGTTCGAGTACTTCGCCCGGCCCCCGTCGAAGGCGACCGCTTGAACGCGGAGGTCGTCGCGGTCGGGACCGAGCTGCTCCTCGGCCAGATCGCCAACACGAACGCGCAGCACATCTCGGACGCGCTCGCCCGGGTAGGAGTCAACGTCTTCTTCCACACGACCGTCGGCGACAACCTCGTGCGGATGACGGATGTGATCGCGACCGCGTTGCGGCGGTCGGACGTGGTCGTGATCACGGGCGGGCTCGGGCCGACGCCCGACGACGTGACGCGAGAGGGAGTCGCCGCGGCAACGGGGCGGGCGCTCGCCCGCGACGACCGTCTGGTCGAGACGATCCGCGGCATCTTCGCCAAGCTGGGCCGCCGGTCCATGCCCGAGTCGAACCTGCGGCAGGCGGACCTCCCCGAGGGGGCCAAAGCGATCGACCCGGTCGGGACCGCGCCGGGCTTCGAGCTCGAGCACGAAGGGACGCTGCTGTTCGCGCTGCCCGGCGTGCCCTGGGAGATGAAGGCGATGCTCGACTCCGATGTCCTCCCGCGCCTGCAAGCCGCGGCCGAGGGGACGATCGTCAGCAGCGAGGTCCTGGTCGTCGGGGTGGGGGAGTCCCACGTCGACGAGAAGATCTCCGACCTCGTCGCGACCCAGTCGAACCCGACCATCGCCTACCTCGCCGGAGGGGGCCGCGTGAAGGTGCGGCTCACCGCGAAGGCGGCGACCGAGGACGCCGCTCGTACGTTGATCGAGCCGCTGGAGGACGAGGTCCGAGGACGGCTCGGAGCGGACGCCGTAGGACGAGGAAGCGCCTCGGTCGCCGAGGACCTCGGCTCGATGCTGCGCGAGCGCGGCGCGACCGTCGCGGTCATCGAGTCGCTCACCGGGGGGCTGATCGGCGCCGAGCTGACGCGGCTCCCGGGCGCGGGCGACTTCTTCACGGGCGGCGTCGTCGCGTACTCGAACGAGGTGAAGGACCGCGTCGCCGGCGTCGACCCCGACCTGCTGGAGGAGAAGGGCGCGGTGAGCGAGGAGGTGGCCGCGGCCCTCGCCCGCTCGGCCGCGTGGACCTTCGGCGCGGACCTCGGTCTGTCGGCGACCGGTGTCGCAGGGCCCGGCGAGCAGGACGGGCTTCCCCCCGGCACCGTCTTCGTCGGCGCGTCGTACCGCGGCCGGACGGAGGTGCGGCGACCGCGCGCCTACGGCGACCGCGGCAACGTGCGCGCCGTGACCGTGACGTGGGCGATCGACCTCGGGCGGCGGCTGCTCCTCGACGATGGGGGCTGAGAAGCTCCGGCTCTTCACGGCGGTACGCGTCCCGCGCGAGCAACTCGAGTGGCTCGACGACGCGGTCGGCGGGCTCCGGCCCCTGAGCGGCGCGCGCTGGACGGCGCTCGACAACCAGCACGTCACGCTGAACTTCCTCGGCTGGGTCGAGTCGGGCCTCCTCGGCCGGGTCGTTGCCGCGATGGACGAGGTGGCGAACCACCACGCGCCCGCGGAGGTCTCGCTGACGGGCCTGGGCGCGTTCCCGCGCGAGCGCCCGGCGCGCGTCCTGTGGGCCGGGATCGAGGACCCCGCGGGGCTCCTGCCCTCGCTCGCGCAGGACCTCGGCGAAGGGCTCCGCGCCGTCGGTTACGAGCCGGAGGAACGTCCTTACACCGCGCACCTCACGCTTGCGCGCTTCAAGACGCCGCGGCCCATGGAGCTCCCACCGATCCCGGCGCCGCCGTCGCCGTTCACGGTCGACCGCGTCACGCTCTACAGGAGCAGGCTGAGCCCGGCCGGCGCTCGTTACGAAGTGATGCACGAGGCGTATCTCTCGGCGGAAGGTTCGCAGTAGCCACGACGTTCTGTTATCCAGGCCGATGATGAGAGGGTCGACGATGTTCTCCAAGAAGCTGGTCGTGACGTGCATGGTGCTGGGCCTCGCGGCGGGGGCCGCGCCTGCCTATGCGCACGGCGAGATCCAGGGCACCGACCCCGCCGCCAAGGCGAGCGTGAAGCGCGCGCCCCGCTCCGTCGCGATCACGTTCACCGAAGCTCCGACCGCGCAGGCCGTGCTCGACGTGACGGACGGATGCAAGCGCGACGTCGGGCGCGGCGTCGACGTCACCGACGCGACCGCGACCGTCCAGGTCGCGGGGGGACAGCCCGGCCGGTGGGAGGTCTCGTATCGCGTGATCTCGGCGCTCGACGGCCACCTGACGCGCGGTGCCTACACGTTCACGGTCGCCGGCCGGAAGGACTGCACCCCCGACCCGAAGCCGACGAAGGAGCCGGACGGTCCCGGCGAAGAGTCCGCCCCGCCGGAGGCGGGCGACGAGGACGAATCAGAGGGGTCCGGCGTCCCGGTGGTGCCGATCGCGCTCGGTGCCGTCGCCCTGATCGCCGTCGCGTTCGTCGCACGGCGGTCCGGCTCGGGATGATCGACCCCGTCCTCGCCCACGGCGTCGGGCGCGTCTACGAATCTCCGATCCCGACCTACCTGTACGCGGTCGGGGCCGGGCTCACCGTCCTGCTGTCGTTCGTGCTGCGTGCCCTGGCGGGCACCAAGGACGTCACCACCCGGGACAAGCTGATCGCCGGGCCGCGAACCGCACGCGTGCTGCGAGGCGTCCTGAAGGTCGCGGCCCTCGTGGCGCTCGCCCTCACGGTCGCCGGCGCCGTGCTCGTCGACGAACGCGGGTTCACCATCGCGCCGCTGCTGTTCTGGGTCGGGCTCGTCGTCGGGATGACGACGCTGTGCGCGCTGATCGGCGGCGCGTGGGAAGCGGCGGACCCGTGGGCGACGCTCGAGGGCTACTACCGGATCGATGATCCCGAGCGCGAGCTGATGGACCCGCCGTGGTGGGCCGGCCCGGCTCTCATCTACGCGTTGTTCTGGTTCGAGCTCGTGTCCGACGTCGGGTTCGAGCCCGCCGGCATCCTCGGCGCGCTCGTCGTCTACTCCGTGCTGACGTTCTCGCTGCGACACCGGCTGGGCGAGCGGTGGGGGCTGGTCGACCCCCTGTCGATCCTGTTCGGGTTCGGGTCGGCGACCTCTCCGCTCGACCTGCGCGACGACGGCATCCACTACCGGGGGCTCGGCGGGATCGACCGGCCCGACCCGATGCCGCGCGCGTTGGTCGCGGCGATCGTCGTGCTACTTGCG
>DASQDO010000290.1:0-22711 GCA_035634135.1 Actinomycetota bacterium | reverse complement strand
CGGCGGAAACTACGCGTCCCGTGCGGTCGAGCCCCCGCGCGACCGCGAGGTCGTTGTCCCCGGTCGCGTCGTACTCCTCTTTCACGCGCGACAGAAGGAAGACCTCGTAGTCCATCGAGAGCCCGAAGGCTATGCAGAACATCAGGATGATGTTCGACAGCACGATCGTCCCGGTCGCGGTGAAGTCCAGCACGCCCGACAGGTTCCCGTCCTGGAAGACCCAGACCATCGCGCCGAACGTGGCGGTGAGGCTCAACAGGTTGAGCACGACCGCCTTGAGAGGCACGAGCACGCTCCCGAACAGAAGGAAGAGGGTCACGAACGTCACGAGCGCGATCCACAGCACCGCGATCGGGATGCGGGCGAACGCGCTCTCCTTGCCGTCGACGAGGTCGGCGGAGGGCCCGGCGACCTCGAACGCGAACGGCGCGTCGAGGGCCCGGATGCCGTGGACGACCTCTTCGGCCTCTAGCGACTGGGCCTCGACCGTGGGCGCGAGGACCGCCGAGAAGTACGTCGCGTCGTCGGCCGCGAAACGCTGCCCGACCCGTTCGGAGAAGAACAGCAGCTCGCCAGCGACGTAGCTACCCGTGGCCGCGTCGACGCGCGCTATCCCCTCGATCGAGGACAGCCTCTGTGCGAAACGCCGCACCTGCTCGCGGTCGGCCACCGGATCGACTCCGGGGGCGAGTACGAGCGTCGCGGCAGCCTCGTTGCCGGCGAAGTCCCGGCGGAGCTCGTCGGTGACCACGCGACCGGGCGCGCCCGGGGGCAGCACGCGGTCGTCCGGAAGCCCCAGCTTGACGCCGAGGAACGGCGCGCCGAGCACGAGCAGCACCAGCGTCCCCGCCGCGGCGATCGGCACCGGACGGCGCATGACCCACTGCGCGATCCGGAACCAGACGCCGACGCGGTCCGGCTCGGGCGCGCGCCGTACGGCCCACTTGTCGATGTTCTCGCCCAGCACGGCGAGCAGCGCCGGCAGCGTCACGATCGCGCCGGCTGCGGCGAGCGCGACGACGGGGATGCCCGCGTACGCGAACGAGCGCAGGAACACGATCGGGAACAGCAGCAGCGCGGAGAGAGACGCGGCCACGGCGAACGCGCTGAACAAGACCGTGCGCCCCGCGGTCGCGACCGTCGTCGTCACGGAGTCCTCGACGCTCGCGCCGGCCCCCAGCTCCTCGCGGAACCGCGACACGATGAACAGGCTGTAGTCGATGCCGAGGCCGAGCCCCATCCCCGTCGTCAGGTTCAGGGCGAAGATCGAGACCTCCGTGATCGCGGCGATCGCGCGTAGCACGACGAGCGTCCCGACGACCGCGACGAGGCCGACGCCCAAGGGGAGCGACGCCGCGACCGGGCTCCGGAAGACGAACAGCAACAGCACGAGGAGGATCGGGATGGCGACGAGCTCGGCGCGCACGAGGTCCTCTTCGACCTGGTGGGTCACCTGGCGGTAGATCTCGGAGAAGCCGCTGACCGAGACGTCGATCGCGCTGCTCGTGCCGGAGTAGCGGGGGCCGAGCTCCTCGAGCAGGTCGTGCTTGTCGTTCTGCGTTCCTTCGAGGTTGGCGAGGATCATCGCCTTCGTCCCGTCGATGCTCCTGAGCGGAGGCGCGCCGCCGAGGCTCCAGTAGCTCTCGGCGCGCAGCACGCCTTCCTCCTGCGCGAGCGAGCGCGTCAGCGCGGCCCCCTCGCGCGCGACCGCGGCGTCGTCGACGGATCCCTCGCGCGCCCTCACGAGCAGCACGACGTCGGGGTCCGAGACGCCGAAGATCTCCTCGATGCGGCGGGCGGCGTCGGCGGACTCGCTCGACGGGTCGTCGAAGCCCCCGCTCGAGAGGTGTGCCGAGACCGTCGGGCCGATGACCGCGCCGAGCGCGACGAATGCAACCGTGACGATCAGGATCCGGCGGGGGTGCCGGGCGACGAAGCGACCCAAGCGTTCCATTTGGCTATATTGCGTATAGCTCGTCCTTGAAAAAGTCAAGTGAGCCTGGTACCAAGGTCGCATGTCCCGCAGCTACCAGCAGTACTGCCCGCTCGCGCGCGCCATGGACGCCGTAGGCGACCGCTGGACGATGCTGATCCTGCGCGAGCTGTTCTTCGCGCCGAAGCGGTTCACCGACGTCGAGACCCGTCTCGACGGCATCGCGCCGAACCTCCTCAGCCGCCGCCTGAAAGAGCTCGAGGCCCGCGGGCTGATCGCGCGCCGGCGTCTCGACCCGCCTGCGAACGCGACCGTGTACGAGATAACGGAGCGCGCCCGGGGGCTGCAGACCGCGATGCTCGAGCTGTCGAGGTGGGGCATCCAGTTCCTCGGTCCCTACGACGGCGAGGACAAGTTCTCGATCGAGTGGCTCGTGCCGATGCTCGAGGAGATGGCCGACCGCGAGGCCGCGCGCGGCGTATGGGACGTCTACCAGTTCGTGATCGGCGGCGAGAGCCTGTGGGTCGAGGTCGCCGACGGCGACGTGACCGTCCGGGCGGGCGAGCCGCCGCGGGCCCCCGACCTGCGCGGCGAGATGGACGAGGAGACGTTCATGGCGATCGGGTTCGGGACGCTCGACCCGGTCGACGCGCTGGCACAGGGGCGCGCCGTGGCCGAGGGCGATCTCACGAAGACTCCGACGGCGCTGGCGATCCTGTCGCCCGCGATGATCTTCGGAAAGGCCGCGACGGAGGCCGGAGCGCCGGCCCTCTGAACGCCCCTCGAGCTGCGCCGGTGCCGTAGCGCTCCGGCACCGGCGCGAGCTCTAGAGGCGTGTTACCGGGCGATCAGCTCGCGCAGGGGATGCGGCCGCTGGTCACGGCGGTGTCCTGCGGGATGCTCGAGCGGTTGCCGCTCCTCGACGTGGCTGCTCCCCACACCACCGTGCGGTAGAGGAAGCGGCCGGGGACGCAGGCCACCGACACCTTCTTCGACGTCGACTTGGCCTGCGAGACGGTCTTCGGCTTGCAGCCGAGCTCGTCCCACGCACCTGCCTGACGGACTTCGAGGCAGACGATCACGTTCAGGCTGCGCTGGACGGATCCGCACGAGACGCTGCCGTTCCCCCAGATCTTGATGTCCTGCTTGTAGGGGACGGACGCCGTAGCCGAGCACTCGCCGCTGCCCGCGTTGTCCGCCACGTTGGTGCTGACGGCCGCCAGCGACGTTGCGTCGGGCGCCGCGCCCACGGACCCGACGACCGCCGAGTCGACCGCACCGGGGTCGGCGGGCATGACCGGCCCCGGATCCCGGACGGTCACGTTCGTGAGGTTCTCCTCCTCGGGAGAGGAGACGGCGGGCTCTTCGATGACCACGGGGGCCGGGTCGACCGCGATCTGAACGGGAGGAGGCGTGGCGAGCTCGCCCGAGAGCGACTCCGCGACGACCTCCGGGTCTACGGCGGGGTCCAGGGTTGCGTCCTGCGCGGACGCGGCGTACGACCCCGTCGACGCGATGCACGCACCGGCGAGCGCGACCGCGATGAACTGCTTTCTATTGAGTTTCATATTGGCTTCTCCTTCGAACGGGCAACTGCGGTCGCGCGCGCTTGAGTCGCTGGTTCTGTCCCCGTGCTCGTTTTCCTTCCCGCGGTAACCACTCCGTTAAAGGTGACGTTCAACTGGCAGGCCCGGGACGCGCGCTACGGCAGGGACCGTTTTTCGCGGGAAATGCCTAGTCCCGCGCGGGTCGCGAAACCGCTAGGGCGGGCTATTGGACCCGAGGCGCTGCGGTCTTAGCGTCGCAACACGGGTTTTTACAGTTCCTTAAAACGAGCGATGAAGCCCGCTGTTGAGGGGGAGGCGCGGAGTGAGGGCCGCGCCGCGAGCTGGGAGGCGGGCGTGAACAAACGCTGGATTACCGTTCGATCTATTGGCATCTTCATGGTGACTGCGCTGTTAGCGCAATTGCCTTTCCTCCCGGCGGGGGCGCAACCCGACCCGGGCCCCGCTCGGGAGCAGAACGCAGACGGCGGGCGCGAGGAGATCGAGCGCCTGCGCACGGCCACGTCGAAGACGTATCGCAACGACGACGGCACGAAAACGGTCCAGATGTTCTCCGGCGCCGTGCACTTCCTGGACGCGCGCGGCAACTGGCGCGAGATCGACACCGCGCTCGAGGACGCGACGCACGAGGGGTACGCGTGGCAGAACGGCGCGAACGCGTACCGCGCGTCGTTCCGCCGTCATACGACCGACGGGTTCATGCGCTTCGCGATCGGCGAGCAGGTCTTCGAGATCACCGCCGACGGGGCGTCGCCCTCGGCGACCGCGATGTCCGCGCGCGAGCACCGCGAGAAGGAGAGGGGCGGCGGAGCATCCCCGGAAGTGACGCCTGCCCCGGCGACCCCGGAGCCGGCGACCGAGGCCCCCGCCACGGAACCGCCTGCCACCGAGGCCCCGGCCGAAGAGCCCCGGGGCGAGAAGCCGTCCGAGCCCGGGGCGCCCAAGGAGAAGGGCGCCGAAGGTGACGTGGCGGCGACGTCCGCCGAGGAGCCGGCCGGCCCGTCGCCGGAGCCTTCCGCCGCACCGTCGCCCGAGGCCTCCCCCACGGAGACCGCCACGCCGGAACCCACGCCCGAGCCCGAGCCCGGCGACGACCTTCCCGGCAAGTCGAGCCTGATCTACGACGACGTCTTCCCCGGCGTCGACGTCGAGTACCGGCTGCTGCCCGACGGCGTCAAGGAGACGCTGATCCTCGACGACGCTTCGGCACCCGCGCGCTACCGCTTCTACCTCGACGCGCTGAGAGACGTCCCCGTCGAGGTCGAGGAGCTGGACAACGGGGGCTGGGCGTTCTACGTCGCACCGAAGCCCGAGCCTGCGTTCGTGCTCGCGCCCCCTTACGCGTACGACTCCGGGCCGTCCTCGCGCAGCCGTGACGGTCACGCCTCGCTCGAGGTCAGGAAGGTCGGCGGACGCTACGCGGTCGACCTCTCGGTCGACGCGCAGTGGCTTCACGACCAGGAGCGGCAGTTCCCGGTCTACCTCGACCCGACGATCACGATCCAGCCGCCGTCGCTCGACGCGAACTTCATCGCGAACTGTTCCGGTTGCACGCCCTGGGACTACGAGACGATCTGGGTCGGCACCGACTCGGACACCTGGCGCGGCGCCTACAAGTTCGACCTGAGCTCGATCCCCGTCGGCGCGAACGTCACCGACGCCCAGTTCAAGAGCTACTACACGGGCGAGTGCGTCTACACCGGGTCCTACACCTGCGGGTCGACGTCCCACCTGATCAACGCGCACAAGATCACGTCGAACTGGTCGCTGACGACCACGACGTCGGGCCTGACGTTCGACCCGACCACGCTGTCGAGCTTCACGGTCCCCGCCAGCACCGCGGCGCAGTGGATGAACTGGGGCGTCACGCAGACGGTCAAGGACTGGCTGGCCGGTACGTCGCCGAACTACGGGATCATGCTGAAGCGCGCCACCGAGCCGGCCAACGCGAGCGGCCCCGACATGCCGAGCCGCCAGTACTTCGAGACGACGATCCGGCCCAAGCTCGAGGTCACCTACGCGAGCGCCGCGGTGACCCTGCTCGAGCCCGAGACGCTGCACTCGAACGGGGCCGAGCTCGAGTGGACGAAGTTCAACGGCACGGGCTTCACGAGCTACGAGGTGCACCGCGGGACGACCGCGACCTTCGCGCCGTCGGCGAGCACGCTGCTGACGAGCATCGGCGACGTCGCCACGACCTCGTTCGTCGACGCGACCGCGGCCCCCAGCAAGTCCTTCAGCTACAAGGTGGTCGCCGGAGGCGCGACCTCCAACGGCGTGACGGTCACGCTGCCGGCCGACGGGCAGTCGAAGAAGATCCTCCAGCCCGTCCCGACGGACGGCGTCGCGACCTCCGGGGCGAAGTACTCGTCGTACGCGAGCTGCGCGAACTACGGCAAGGAGCCGTCGCTGTACTTCGGGACGACCTCGACGTCGGTGTGGAGGAGCGCGCTCATGTTCGACATGCGCGACGTGCCCGCTCACGCGACCGTCAACAGCGCCGACCTGTCGCTGTGGCACCCGACGATGGTCACGGGCGACCACACAATCAACGCCCACCGCGTGACCTCTCCGTGGAAGGAAGGCAGCGGCGTCTCCACCTGCACCGGCGACGGCGCGACCTGGTACGAGACGCAGGGCGGCGTGAAGTGGGGGGCCCAGGGCGGCGACATCGACGGCACGCCGGTCGACTCCGAGCGTGACTGGGACGAGCCCGCGGAGACCGACGTCTTCAACCTCGCCGGCGTGGCCCAGAAGTGGGTCTCGGGGTCGGTGCCCAACTACGGCATCATCCTCAAACGCTCCGACGAGACGCTCGTCGACGGCCGTCGCTTCACGTACTACGCGGACGACCAGTCGGTCTCGCCGACGCTCCGGCCGAAGCTCGTCATGGTCTACACCGACGGCAACAAAGCCAAGGGGCCTGCGATCTCGGTCGCTTCGCCCTTGAAGGACACGCAGGTGTCCGGCAGCGCGGTCAAGATCGTCGCGAACGCCTCGGACGACCGGCGTGTGGACAAGGTCGAGTTCCTCGTCGACGGCGCTCTCGTGTCGACGGACACCGCGGCACCGTGGGAGGCGACCTGGAACTCCACGACG
This sequence comes from Actinomycetota bacterium, assembly GCA_035634135.1. Classification (GTDB taxonomy): domain Bacteria; phylum Actinomycetota; class CADDZG01; order CADDZG01; family WHSQ01; genus JALZEG01. Next base: position 16,114 of record DASQDO010000290.1, on the reverse strand, counting down.
GTCGTGAACGGCACCAGGAACCTGACGGTCCGCGCCACCGACGACGCCGGCAACGTCACGACGTCCGCGGCCGTCCCGGTCGTCGTCGGCAACTCGGCGGCGCCCACGACCTCGATCTCGGCCCCCGCCCTGAACGCGACCGTCAGCGGGACCGCCGTCACCGTCTCGGCGAACGCCGCCGACGACCTCGGCGTCTCGAAGGTCGAGTTCTTCTCCGACGGCCTCAAGTTCGCAGAGGACACCGCGTCGCCGTACAGCGTCGCCTGGAACACGCTCGACCCTGCGAACCCCGCGTATGACGGGGTCCACACGCTCACCTCGCGCGTCACCGACTCGCACGGCCAGACGACGACGTCGGCCGGGCGCAACGTGACCGTCTCCAACGCCGGTACGACCAAGTACAAGGCCGGGTTCACGTCGACCGCCGTCCCGCAGGCGATGTCGTACGACCCGGCAGCAGTCACGCAGACCTCGTACCCGGTCGACGTCACGGTCAAGAACAACAGCACGGTGTCGTGGACCGGGACCGACCTCCAGCTGCGGTACCGCTGGTACAACCCTGCCACGCCTTCGACGTTCGTCGACGGCACCGCCGTGGCGTTCGGCACGAACCTGGCGGCCGCGGGCACACGGACGCTCCGCGTCCAGGTCCAGCCGCCGCCCCTGGCGGAGGGCATCGACCGGGCGCAGTACCAGCTCCGCTTCGACCTGCAGGAAAAGTCGACCTCGGCCTACTTCACGGCGAAGGGCAACAAGCCGCTCGAGCACCCCGTCCTCATCAACAAGGCACTGAAGGCGACGGCGCTGGGCCTCGAGCGCTACTACCACTACACGGGCGAGTCGGTCGGCGCCGGCATGGGCAACCTCGTGAACGTCGCCAACGGCAACTCGATCCTTCGGTGGACGCCGTTCATGGCGCCAGGCCGTGGTCTGGCGACCGTGATGGACATCACGTACAACAGCCTCGAGGACAAGTCCGACTCGCCGATCGGGAACAACTTCTCGCTCTCGATCTCGAGCCTCAGCAGGTTCGGCCTGCCGCTCGACATCCACCCCAACAACGCCGACACCATCGCCGGCCGCTCGAACAAGTGGATCGAGTTCACCGACGGCGACGGCACGACGCACCGGTTCACGCAGAACGCCGGTGGCGGGTGGGACGAGCCGCCGGGCGTCCACCTGTTCCTGCGTCAGTACTCGACGACGGACCTCACGAAGAAGTGGGCGCTCACGAAGCCCGACCGGACGACGTTCTTCTACGACTCCGAGGGTTACCCGACGTCCGTCGAGGACCGCAACGGCAACAAGATCGTGTTCACGCTGGAGACGGTGCCTCCGGGCGAGGACCCGGGTGGCTTCAAGAAGCGGATCACGAAGGTCACGGACGCGGCCGGTGCCCTGAACGCCGCGCCGAACCGCAGCTTCAACATCGACTACTACTCGAAGGCCGAGGCGCACAAGCCCCACGTCAGGGGCAAGATCCAGACGATCACCGACCACGACGGGAGCGCGCTCGACTTCGAGTACTACGACGACGGCAACCTGCTGCGCCTGACGCAGCGAGGCGGCACGAACGCAGACGGGACCGCGCTGCCGAGCAGGACGTTCGTGTTCACGTACACGACCTCGGACGGCTCGGGCCCGGCGATCCCGCTTGCGGCGGACCGGGTGAACCCGGCCTCGAAGACGCCGAACCAGTCCAACCGGTTGTTCAGCGTCCGCGACGCGCGCGGCGCCGAGACGACGTTCACCTATTACGGCCCGGGGAGCTCGCTGGACCGGTGGAAGCTCAAGTCCCGCACGAACCGCACCGGGAACACCACGTCGTTCGCCTACGACAACACGCTGACTCTGACGACGGTCACGGCGCCTCTGTCGAGGGTTTCGAAGTACGACTACGACTCGAACGGGCGCGTCGTCCAGCTGACGAACCCGAAGAACGAGGTCACGAACGTGGCGTGGACGCCGGACTTCCACGTCAGCAAGGTGACGGAGCCGAACGGGGCGAACAGGCAGTACACGTACAACGCGAACGGCTATCTCACCGACGTGAAGGTGATGGACCGCAACAACGTCCAGATCACGGCGACGCAGCTCGTCTACAACAACCTCGCCGTGAAGGCGGAGGGTGGCGCGGCCGACACGCGCGACGCGCTCGCGTACTGGAAGGCGGGTCGGACGATCCCGCACGTCAGCCAGCTCGAGCGACGGATCGACGGGCGCGGCAACGCCTGGGTCTTCCAGTCCGACGCCAACGGCAACATCACGAAGGTCATCGAGCCGGAGCCCGCGGGCCTGCCCGACGGCAGCCGCTACTCCACGACCTACGCGTGGAACACGGGCACGGTCGACCCCGGCACGATCTCGTCGATCACGGACGCCCGCAGCAAGGTGACGTCGTTCCCGACGTACGACGCCAACGGGCTCGCGACGAAGATCGTCGACGCCAAGGGGAACACCACGAAGTTCGGCTACACCGACGACGGGCTGCTCGAGTGGGTCCAGGACCCCGAGCACCTGCAGTACGAGGTGACGGGTCACACGGACGCGCAGGCGCGCGACTATCGGACGTACTTCTACTACGACAGCTTCCACCGGCTCGGCCAGCAGAGCTCGCCGAAGTCGACGCAACACGACCGCGGCAACCTCGTCTGGAGCGCGGCGAAGTTCGACCCGAACGACAACCTCGTGACGCAGTTCACGCCGGCCTTCGGTGCAGGCAACCCGGGGTTGGGGGCGCCCACGACCATGACGTACAACGCCATGGACCGGAGGCTCTCGCGCACCGGGCCGGAGTCCGATCGCACGGAGTGGGAGTACGACGCGGCGAACCGCGTCACCAAGGTGATCAGGCCGAACGGCACCGCGACGGCGACCGTCGCCAACGACTTCGCGACGATCTACGCCTACGACGCGCTGGACCGGGTCGTCACGCAGACGCAGCACAACGTCAGGCCCGACGGGACCGTCATCGAGTCGCTCCATACCCACGCCTGCTACGACAACGCGGGCAACCTCGTCTCGGTCACGTCGCCCCGGGCGAACAAGGCGACGATCACGTGCGGCGCGACGGGATCGGCCGAGCCGTTCACGACGAAGTACACGTACGACGACGCTCACCGGCGTCTCACGGTCACGGACCCGCTGAACCACGTGCGCAAGATGGCGTACGACGCGAACAGCAACGTGATCAGCACGACGAACGAGTCGAACCACGTCTCCACGCGTGACTACGACGCCCGCAACCTCCTCACCCGGGTGATCCAGCCCTACGAGGAAGGCGTCGGCCGCAAAGTGAAGACCGCTTACCGCTACGACGCCGTCGGGAACAAGGTGAAGGTCATCAGCCCGCGGGCCTGGGACGCGTCGCCGGACGCCGAGCCGAACAAGCAGAACTTCTCCCGCTACGTGACGACGATCGTGTACGACGACGTCAACCGGGTGGAGAGGGTCGAGCTCCCGTTCAGCAACGTGCTGCCGGAGGAGACCGGCTTCCAGCAGCAGTACGTCCACAAGAAGTACGACAAGAACGGGCGGCTCGTGCGCACGTCGCTCCCCGTGACGAGCCTCGCGCCTCCGGCAGACGCGCACGAGAGCTGGACGGTCGTGACGCACTGGGACCCGGGGTGGGTCAAGACGTCGAAGACGGCCCCGAACCCGATCGTCCACTTCGACTACGAGGCCCCCGGCTGGCAGAAGTCGAGGATCCCGGAGATGAAGGACAGCCCGGACACGAAGAACATGGAGCGGGCGATGTCCTGGACCTACTACCCGGACGGCACCCTCAAGACGAGGACCGACCAGGACGGCGGCGGCGTGTCGTACGAGTACGACCTCGACAACAACGTCAAGTCGATCGTCGACGACAGCGGGATCAGCGGCAACGAGAAGCGCGTCGAGATGAAGGCGACGTACGACTCGCTCGACCGCCGCATCGAGATCCGGCACCGCAAGGCGGTCGACGTCAGCGACACGACCACGAACTACACCGCTACGGAATACGCCTACGACCTCAACGGCAACCTCATCCGCCGGGTCGACGACGCAACGGCGGTGCCCGGGTCGACGACCTTGACCGGCGGGAAGACCAGCACGTTCACGTACGACGCAGCGAACTGGCTGGACGTCCAGATCGACAAGGGCAAGACCCCGAACGACTGCACGGACGACCGCAAGATCGACAACGACTTCACGGTCACCGGGTGGGAGCAGCAGAGGGCGAACCACAAGGCCCTCGGCACCTGCACCACGGACCCCGTCAACGGGTGGCAGCTGAAGCAGCAGACCAACTGGACGTACTTCCAGAACGGGAAGCTGGACACGCTCATCACGAAGCAGCGTGACGACGCCACCGCGACGATGAAGGTCGTCGAGTCGCACGACCTGTCGTACCTGAGCGACCAGGGCTTCTACGTCAACGGCCACCGCACGAAGGACGTGTACTCGATGGACGGGCCGGACACGACGGCGAAGTGCCGCCCTGCCAGCCCGTGCACGAGGAAGTTCGTCTACGACCCGCGCGATCGCCTCGTGAAGGAGGACGACGGCCACAGCGGCGTCACGAGCTACACGCTCGACCCCGCCGGCAACGTCACCCGTGAGGCGAAGGGGACGGCGACGATCGACTACTCGTACACGGCGAACCAGCTCACGCAGGTCCAGGCCGGGTCGAACGTCAACAAGTACTTCTACGACGACTACGGGAACCTGGACTGCGTGACGGGCGCGACGGGTGTCGACACGGATTGCTCGAAGTCCGCGCAGGGCTCGCCGGCGACGGGGGTGTTGAGCGACTACGCCTACGACGACCTGAACCGCATGACGAACTACCGGTCGTTCGCCTCGGACGACAACACGAACACCGACTACAGCTACGACGGCCTGGACCGCGTGATCAAGGAGGTCGAGGACCACGGCAGCGGTGCGACGACGCACGACCGCACGACGGCCTTCAGCTACCAGGGCCTCACCGGCCTCGTGACTCAGGAACAGATCACCGGCACCACGGCCGAGACGAAGTCGTACTCCTACGACGCCTACGGCAACCGCGTCTCGATGCAGCACCAGAAGGGGACGACGACCGACAACTACAACTACGCCTACGACGTGCACGGGTCGGTCTCGATGCTGCTCAAGGAGGCCGGCGGAGCGCGCGCCTCCTACGGCTACACCGCCTACGGCAAGAGCGACGCCGCGGTCAGCGCCAACGACGAGAACGCCAAGGCGCCGCTCAACCCGTTCCGCTTCACTGCGGACCGCTTCGACTCGGGGTCCGGGTCGATCGACATGGGGGCACGGCGTTTCGGCCCCGACGTCGGCCGCTTCCTGCAGTTCGACGTCTTCGCCGGGTCTTTGAGCGACCTGAGCCTGAGCATCGACCCGCTCACGCAGAACCGCTACAGCTTCGCCGGTGGCAACCCGATCTCGTTCGTCGAGTTCGACGGCCACATGGTGATCGCGGACGGCGGAGGCGGGGCCGCTTCGGACCCGAACCCGACCGGCGACAGCGGCGACGGCTCTTCCGACGGCGACGAAGGGTTCAGGTTGAGCAAGACGGACGTCCTTCAGGGTGTCGGTGAAGTCGCGGAAGAGGCGACGAACCCCCGGAACTGGGGTCCTCTCGCCGACCAGATCAGGGGCTTCGGTGACGACGCCGACGACTGGCTGGACAACTACGTGCCGGAGCGCTACGCGGACGGGTTCGAGAACACGACCGACGCCATCTCCGACGGGATGCACAGGCACAGCGACCTGGCCGGGAAGGCCAGCAAGTACCTGGGCTGGGCCGGCACGGCAGGAGACGTCCTCGAGTTCGGTGGGAAGTTCAAGGGTTACTACGACAACTCCGGCGGCGACTGGGGTGAGGCCGCCACGCGCACCGGGCTGGAGTTCGGCGGAAGCCTTGCCGGGAGCGCAGCCGTCACGGCGGCGTGTGCGGCCGCGGGAGTCGCGACTGCGGGAATCGGGGCAGTCGCGTGCGTGGGGGGTGCGTGGCTGGCGAGCGAGGCCGGCGAGTACCTCGGCAAGGAGCTCGGGGAGTGGTGGTACGAGGAGGGCGGCCAGGAGATGGTCAGTGACGCCTGGAACGCCACGACCGACGCCGTCGGCGACGCAGTCGACGCGGGCCAGGAGTTCCTCGGCGACGCCGCAGACGTAGCGTCGGACGTGGGTGACACGTTGACCTTCTGGGATTGACGGAGAACGAGGTAACGAGACGATGACCGGCGAGGGGAGAGTCAGGAGGCGTTGGACCTGGGGTGATTGGGTCCTCCTGGCTCTCCCCCTCGCGGTGCTCCCGGTCGTGGCGGGAAACGTCGGGGCGATGCCGGCGCAGGAACGCTCGACCGGATGGACGCTGTTCCTGGGTTCGGCCGCCGCGGCCGCCGGGATAGCCGGCGCTTTCGTCTACCGGTTCCTGACGAAGGGCGAGTCACCCGATCCGGCGGTGCAACGACAGAACCGGACGCGCAACACCGGCCTCGCCGTCACGTTCGGGATCGCAGCTCTCTTCTTCGTCCGGCGGGCGGCAGATGCTCCGCGTCTCGTCGCGATGGGTCTAGCGTTCGGGAGTCTGACGGTGACGATGCTTGGGTACGCTTTCCACGTCTTGCGGACGCGGGACGACGGCCCGGCGGGCGGAGGCTGATACCAGGATGATGCGATATGCGAAGCGAGAGGTCGGAGCCGGGCTGCTCGTCATCGGCGTGGCGGGCGTGCTCGAGTACGCGGAGGTCTTCGGCGACGGTGGCTCCGCGTTCCAGCTGATCGCCGGCATCGTGTTCGCGATCGTCGGATTCGTGATCCTCGTGCGGAACGCGGTAGGGCGCAGCGACTGATCGAAACCGAGACGCCCCGAGGGCCTTTCGTCAGCGGGTCAGCCGTAACCACCACAGCAGCCTCAGTGGCCGCGACCCGATCCATGCCGGGATCCCCGGCCGGAGGCCGAGCGCGAGCGGCCCCGAGCGCGCGTAGATCGGGACCTCGCAGTTCTGCTGCTCTTCGACGTTGACGCAGCTGTCCAGGTCCGGCCCCCCGTCCGCGGTGTCGCTCCCCGCGTTCCCGTCGAGCTCGTCCGCGCCCTCGCCGCCGAACAGCATGTCGTCACCCGGCCCCGCGCCGACCACGTCCTCGCCCGCGCCTCCGCGCACCCGGTCGGCGCCCCCCGCCCCGAAGGCCTGGTCCGGTCCGTCCCCACCGTCGAGCTCGTCGCGTCCGTCCCTCCCCTCGAGGACGTCTGCACCCGCCAGCCCCACGAGCCGGTTGCGACGGTCGTCGCCGCTCAGGGTGTCGGGACGCAGCGAGCCGCTCAGGTCCTCGATCGAGTAGAGCTCGTCCGTCCCGGACGAGACGGCCCGCCCGCGCTCGAGGTCCGCGCTCACGCGCGTGTTGTCGAACAGATATCCGGCCTCGTCGCGGCCGCCCCTGCCGCGCAGCACGTCGAATCCCGGGGCGCCGAACAGCCGGTTCCTCCCGGGGTCGCCGAAGATCCGGTCGGCGCGGTCGGTCCCGACGACGTCGTCGAGGCGCGAGATCGAGTCGCGTCCCTCACCGCGCGCCCTCCCGGCTCTCAGGTCGACGACCACCGCCGCCTCGGCGAACGGGAACGCGATCAGGTCGCCCCCGCCACGTCCGCCGATCACGACGTCGTCGCCCGGGCCGGGGATGAAGATCCCGTCGTGGCTGCCTCCGACGAGGCGGTCGTCCCCGTCGAGCGCCAGGATCTGTCCCTCGCCGTAAGGGCCGACCAGCCGGTCGTCGAAGCGCGACCCCTCGATGTCGCTCACGCCGGCGACGCGATCGCGGCCGTCGCCGCGCGCGATCCCCTTGCGGAGGTTCACGTAGACGCCGCGCCGCGCGGAGCCGAGGCTGATCCCGTCGAAGCCCGGCCCCCCTTCGACGAAGTCGTCGCCCGCGTTCGGTTCGGCGAAGTCGATGCCGGCGCCGCCCCGTAGCCGGTCGTCGCCGTCACCGCCGATGAGAAGGTCGCTGCCCTCGTCTCCGGCGATCAGGTCCGCCCCCCCGGCCCCGTTGACGACGTCGAGGCCCGGCCCTCCGCAGAGCGCGTCGTTCCCACCGAGCCCGCGGATCGTGTCGTCGCCTCCGAGCCCGGCGATGACGTCGGCGCGCTCGGTCCCCTTCAAGCGATCCGCGTCTTCGGTCCCGACGAGCGTCGCTTCCTTGTCGAAGCACGCCGGCTCCTCGCCGGGGAGTGGTTGCGCGTGCGCGGGAGCGAGCGCGGCGATGCTCGCTGCGATGCAGATGTGCAACATGTGCCCGGTGTGACGGGGCATCGAGCTCAACCCGCTCCTTGACTAGTCCGCCGTAGCGCCTCGGAAATCGTCCTTGTTGTCTATTCCCCGAACTTCCTCTTTTGCGTACGTTGACGGCGCCGGCTGACGAACTTCTCCCAGCACCGCGGACGCCTGGGAGAACGGTGGGAATTCCTCAGGGGAGGGGACAACCTAGATGAACGCTCGATTCATTCGTTCGCGCGCGGCCCGAGGCGTGCTCTGCTCGCTGACGGCACTGGCATTGATGACTACGGCCGCCACCGCGCAGGTCGCGGTGGAGACCCCGGAAGAAGAGGACGTGCTCGACACGGTCTTCGTACCCGACCCGGGCCCGATCTTCCTGATCGACCCCGCGATCGTCGACCAGATCGTGATGGGCAACGCAGGTGAGCTGCCCAACGACTGGCCGCACATCGTGTACCTGTTCTACGTGCTGTCGACGCTGACCAACGGCAACTGCGACAACGGCGCCACGGCCCAGGTCCCGTTCAAGCAGGGGGCGAAGATCAAGGCGAGGGGCGGCATGGTCTGCCCGACGATCCAGAAGGAGATAGCACTCAAGGTGTGCATCGACTTCCGGCAGGCCGGGGAATGGGCCCTCTTGGGCTGCAAGCCGAAGGCGGTCACCGACACGGACCGGGCCCACAAGCGGATCACGGTCGCATGCCAGCCCGGCCGCTTCTTCTACCGGACGCGCACCGTCGCCACCGCGACGAACCAGGCCGACCAGGAGAGCTTCGATACGGCCACCGCGGTGACGTCGGGCAGGATCGCCTGCGCCGTGTGACGCGATAGGAGCGACTCGAACGGGGAGGCGGGGCCGCGCGGGCGGCCTCGCCTCCTTTCTCGTCAGCGCTTTACGCCGAGCGAGCGGTAGATCTTGGCGTGCGGCCGCACCACGAACAGGCCGCCGTTCATGTCGCCGACGAGGATGTTGCCCGACGGCAGGTACGGGTACGCCGCCCAGGCACCGTCGTAGTCGGCGGAGTCGGCCGCCGGCATCGTGTCGATCCAGGCGACCTCCTTGAGCTTGCCCTTGCTCGCGTTCGCCATGTCGAGGATCCGGAAGCCGTTGTTGTAGTTGGCGTGGTAGAGCGCGTCCTGCTCCGAGTACACGTTGTGGTCGATCGACAGCGTCTTCCCGACGAACGTCCCGATCAGCTTCGGCTTGTCTAGCTTGCGGACGTCCCAGATGTAGAGCGTCGAGGGAATGAGATACTCGACCTCGTCGCCCTCGTCGGTCGAGATCAGGTACGCGTGGTCCTTCGTCAGCGCTCCCGAGTGCACGTAGTCCGCATTGTCGTACGTGACCTTGGAGAGCTGCACGGGCTGCTGCGGGTTCGCGGTCACGTCGTAGGTCGTGATCGTGTCCTCGTTGAAGTTGAAGCAGATCTCGTTGCCCTTGAAGCGCTTGTCCGGGCCCTTGTAGATCGGGCAGAGCGAGTCGTGCGTGTAGCCGTCGTCGAGCATGCCGCCGACCGGCACCGGTGCGAGCGGCTGGCTCACGTCGAAGATCAGCGGAGTCCCCGTCGGCGATCCGACGACGGCGCCTATGCCGTTCAGGAAGATGTGGTTCGTCTCGGGGTTCGACGCGATCGAGTGGAAGGTGCCGATCGGCAGGACCACGTCGGGCCGCCACACCGGGACCGCGGCCTCGACACCGGTCAACCGCTTGAGGTCGAAGATCTGGAGCCCGCAGGGGATCGCGTCGCACACGACGTACGCGTGGTCGTTGAGGATCTCGATCTCCTGCCACAGCGTCTGACCGTCACCCTTCGTGGGCATGAGGCCGAGGTACACAGGCGCCGCGGGGTCGGTGACGTCGAGGAAGCGCACGCCGCCGCCACCGGCGAGGATCGCGTACTCGTTGCCGGTCTCCGGGTCGGCCCAGCCCCACACGTCGGAGACACCGCCGCCCTCGGCCGCCGAGAACGTCCGGTGCGACAGGAGGTCCATGGCCTTGCAGGGGTAGATGCCGGCCATGCCGTCGACGCACTTGGCAGCGCTGCCGTCCTGGGCGCCGGCAGGGATGGACGGGAGCAGCGATCCCGCGACCATGAGGGCCGCGAGCATCACCTTCGTCGAAACGCGTTTGGAGGTCATGGGCGGTTGGTTCGCCTCGCGACGTGTCCATTCCTCCGTCGCTTGCGGCGCGAACGCCGACGAGCGGTCGTCAGGGCGCGGCAGGAGCGTGGGGCCCCCCGGCGAACTCAGCGGCCATGCGCCGATACCTGACCGGCTTGTTGAGCGGCGTCCTCACGGGCGCGCTCGCGCTCGGGGCCGCGTGGGCGACAACGGGCCTCGTCTCCGTCGAGACCCCCGACGTGACGCCTTCTCTCGTCCAGCCGTCCCCGAGCACCTCGGCCTCGCCGCAGGCGACGCCGGCCCCCGCGCCGAGCCCGGCTGCGAGCCCGGCCGGCGGGAGGCTCGCGGGCGGGACCTTCCTGGTCGGCGCGCACAACGAGTCGATCGCGCCCGTTCCTCAGTCCGAAGGGGGGCCGTGGAACCCGCACGGCGGCGGCTACGACTGCGGTCCCATGGGCTACGAGTACCTGCCGAATTCCGACCCCTCGTGTCTGCGGACCTTCGACCGTGCCTGGGCGACGGGCGTCGACGCGGCTTCCGACCTCGGCATCTACGCCCGCGCGATGGCGATCGGCAACGGCGAGGACACGCTGGTGTTCGTCGTGCTCGACACCGTCTCGTGGTTCTACGGGTACGACCCGTCGATCTGCCCCGACGACGCCGACGCGGCCCAGCCGCAGGACACCTGCGGGACGCGGGCGATCGTCGTCGACCTCTCGGACGAGCTCGGGATCCCGGTCGAGAACTTCGTCATCGCGTCGACCCACACCCATGCTTCGGCCGACACGACCGCGCGGGGACCGTCCTGGTACTACGAGTTCGTCCGTGACCGCATCAAGGACTCCGTCCGCGGCGCGGTCTCGAAGATGGAGCCCGCGACGCTGCAGACGGGTGCGATCCCTGCGAAGGCCTTCAACGTCGACCGCCGGATCGTCACCCGCGCCGTTCCCGACGCGGAGCTGACGTGGCTGAGGGCGGTCGCGCTGCCCTCGACCGACCCGGCCACGAAGGGCAAGGCCGCGCGGACGATCGCGACGCTCGTCAGCTTCTCGGCGCACCCGACCGTCACCGCCGGCAACGAGGACATGCACAGCGGGTTCGTCGGTCACCTCGCGGAGCGCCTCGGGCAGCTCTGGGGCGGCAGCACGGTATTCGTGCCGGGCGGCCTCGGGGACCAGACCGTGCACCGGAGCTTCGGGCGCCGCGGGATCGGCTACGGCCTCGCCGAGCTCGTCTTCGAGTCCGCGCGCTACGGGTACACGCTGCGCTCGAACGACATCGCCGCCGAGCAGCGCATCCTCACGATCCCTGCCGACAACGCCTCGCTCGTAGCTCTGAACAAGGCCGGCATCTTCATGCGCGACACGACGATCCCCGGCCCCCACGCCGCAGGGCCCTCCCAGAGCGTCCAGCAGAAAGGGCGTTCACGCACGCCGAGCTGCGCCGGTGCAGGGCCGCTCAGCGTCAAGTCGCCGGTCGGCGGGTTCCGCATCGGCACGCCGGGACCGAGCCAGGACGACCGCGGCTTCGTCCCCGGCGACCGCGGCGACGCGGTCGTGCTGATGCAGGCCCCGGGCGAGATCTTCGCCTCGATCAGCCTCACGACGAAGGACTACCTCTCGAGGGCCCGCAACGTGATGGTGCTCGGGATGGCGAACGACCACATCGGCTACATCATCCCGGCCGAGCAGTACGACGTGCGCGGCGCGAACGCGGCGGGCATAGCGCAGCCGTCGCTCGAGATGACGAACTACGAGGAGTCGCTGAGCACCGGCCGCTGCACGGGCGACCAGATCCAGAACGCGCTGGTCGAGATCGGGGCGAACCTCGACGTTCTGGGCGTAGGTGAGGGCCGCTAGCCGCTCCCCGTACGTCGCAGCCGTGACCACTGCCGCTCCGCAGGCGGGAGATCGGGCTTCGCCGCCGAATCCTCTACCGGCTGAACTGGCAAGAGCGACTGGAGGCACCCTCTGTGCGTGCGCGTAAGAAGGTCTTTGGCATAGCCGCGGCCGTGGCCGTATCGGCCGCCCTCGTCGGGTCGTCTCTCGGCGCTCCGAAGGGGCCGCGTCCGCCGAAGCCCGCGCCCGGCTGGGGCGCGCCCGTGCTCGTGCACGCCGACCAGGCGCACCGCGAGACGAGCCTCGCGATCAACCCGGTGAACGAGAAGGTCATGCTCGCCTGCGCGCCCTCGGGCGTGCCGAACACCCAGAACAACCAGTCGTACTTCCACCGCAGCCGCAACGGGGGCCGGACGTGGGAGCCGCTGCGCGTCGAGAACGACGACGCGGGCGAGGGCCGCACGTACACGTTCGAGGGCGGCGACTGCGACGTCGCGTTCGACGACGGCGGGACCATGTACTCCGCCGACACGTGGCTCGGGAACCTCTCGGTCGGACACAGCCGCGACAACGGCGGGACGTGGGAGGGGACGCCGGTCGCGGCAAGCGGTCTCATCGTCGACCGGCCCTGGCTCGTCGGCGGGCCGGAGGGCACGATCCACGTCAGCTACCAGGACCTCCAGTGCTGCATGCCGTCGGCGATCTGGTACACGAAGTCCACCGACTACGGCATGACGTTCCAGCCGACGTCGATGGTCGCCGGCGCGGGGGCCGAGGGTGCGTTCACGTGGCAGGGGAACCTCGTCGTCTCCGAGGACGGCAACGACCTCTACCTTCCGTACACGCGGCGCGCGGGGGCCGCGCTCGGGAGCCTCGACGACCAGGGCCCCGAGAAGCTGTTCGTCGCCGCGAGCCACGACGCCGGCGCGACGTGGACGTCGAACCTCGTCGCCGCGATGCCGAACCCGATGAGCTACCTCTACCCGAGCCTCGCGCTCGACCGCACCGGCAAGTTGCACGTCGTGTTCTCGTCGATGACGGACAAGGACCGGCCGATCTGGTACTCGACCTCGACCGACGACGCCGCGACGTGGACGAAGTCCGTGCCGCTGACCCGCGGCGACGCCGGGTTCTCGCCGTGGATCGCCGTCGACGACGCGGGCAACGCGGCGGTCGTCTGGTACGGGAGCCCCGACCCCGCCACGAACGAGACGACGGAGTCCGACTGGTACTTCTATTGGGCCCGCATCCCGGCCGGGAAGTTCTCGGCCAAGAACGTCCGCTCGGGGACGACGACCCGCGAGCCGCTGTTCACCGGCGTGTCGCCGATCCCCGAGTTCGAGAACGTGCGCCTCGACTCCAAGGGGAACATCCACATCGGTGCGAGCGCGTACCGGGCGGGCGAGAACGGCGCGGGCCCGGGCTGGGCGATCTACTACCAGCGGGAGCGCTAGCGTTCCCTTCGTGACGCGAGGGAAGAGGGCCGCCGCCGTAGTCGTGCTGCTGCTCGTCGTCGGCGGGGTGGGCGCGGGTGCCGTCTGGCAGATCGGCGAGCTCGAAGCCCAGATCGACGACATCGAGGTCTTGCTGGAAGAGGACCAGAGCGCCGACGCGTCCGCCGCCGCGGCCGTGGCCCGGCAGGTCGGCGAGCTCGAGGACCGTTTCGACCCCTTGTACTCTCGCGTCAACGAGCTCTCCGAGGGCCTCCCGCCGAACGTCCCGGACATAGTCGCCCGCGCGCGCGAGTCCATCGTCACGATCGAGCTCACGAACGGCGTCCTCGGCTCGGGCTTCGCGGTGAACCTCCAGCCCGATCCCGGCTACACCGCCGTCGTCGCGACGAACCACCACGTGATCAAGGACGCGCTGCGACCGAACGGGCCGGAGGTCTACGTGAACCACGACGGCACCCGCTACCCGGCCGAGGTCACCGCGTGGGACAAGGGCAACGACCTCGCGGTCGTGGACGTCGCCGCCGACATCCCCGCGCTCGAGTGGGCGATCGAGCACGACCACGAGCCGTCGGTGGGGGACTTCGTGGTGGCGATCGGGAGCCCATCGGGCCTGGCCGGCACGTCGACGACCGGCGTCGTCTCGCAGCTGTACCCGAACTACGTCCAGATCGACGCGGCGATCAACCCGGGCAACTCGGGGGGGCCGCTACTGAACAAGTTCGGCGAGGTCCTAGGGGTGAACACGTTCAAGCTCCAGGGCGAGAACCTGAACTTCGCGGTCCGGGTAGAGGTCCTCTGCGAGGAGATAGTGACCGACTGCTGAGCCGGGGGCCGAGGCTGCGGCCCGTTCGCGTCGAGATCCGTTCCCGTCCGCATACCGCTACAGAATCGGATCTCGGCGCACGCGGGCCCGGTCGGCCGCTTTACCTTTGTGGGGCAACCCCGGATGAATCCTTTTTACCTTTTTACCTTTGGGAGCTCCGAGGGACCCGTTTCCCCCCCGGCCACGGCTTTACCTTTTGACTATCAGGCCTATAAAGGTAAAAATGTAAAGATGCCGACGTTCGATGAGGATGGCTCCATCCCCTCGCTCATCCGGACCTTTCTGTCCGAGTCGCCCGAGATTTCGAGCGGCGACGTGGCCCGTACAGCAAGCGTCACGAGACAGGCGGCGCACTACCACCTCCGTCGGATGGTCGAGGCCGGCGAGTTGAAGGCGATCGGGGCGGGCCGCGGACGTCGCTACGCACTGGCGGCCGCCTGGAGGAAGCAGTTCGAGACCGCCGGTCTTCTGGAGGACGCAGTCTGGCGCGAGGTACTCCTCGAAGTCCCGTCGGTCGGAGGAATGCCGGAACGGGCTCAGGACATCGCCAGGTTCGCGTTCACCGAGATGCTGAACAACGCGATCGAACATTCCGGGGCCGACATCGTCAGCATTTCCGTCCTACCTGGGGACGCGCAGGGCTTTGTGGTCTCCGACGAGGGGATCGGCGCGTTCGAGAACGTCAGGAGAGCCAAGCGACTCGAAGACCACCTTGCGGCCATTCAGGAGATAGCCAAAGGCAAGCTGACGACGGACCCGTCCCGCCATACGGGGCAGGGCATCTTCTTTACGTCGAAGGCCGTCGACCTCTTCACCCTCACGACCAATGGTTGGAGATGGACGGTCGACAACGTCCGGCATGACGAGGCGATTGCGCGAGTCGGTGCACGCAGGGGGACGCATGTGTCCTTTTCCGTGGATCCGCACACCCTCCGTTCGTTGAACGACGTCTTCGACGACTACACCGACCCGGACACCCTGGACTTCGACACGACACGTACGGTCGTCCGCCTGTTCGAGTACGGGGTCTCCTTCGTGTCGCGGTCGGAGGCCAAGCGTCTGACTAGGAACCTCGACCAGTTCAAGGAGGTCTTCGTCGACTTCCGTGGAGTGGAGTGGGTCGGCCAGGGCTTCGCCGACGAGGTCTTCAGGGTCTGGCAGAGTGACCACCCCGACATCCGCCTCGTTCCGGTCAACATGAACGAGGCCGTGAGGCGGTTCGTAGAGCGAGCCCGGCCCCCCTACCAGGAGGCGAAGGGAATCTCCCCTAGGTAGCGGCTGTCCGAGGTCACTACCACCGCGTGCTGCGCGAAGCCTCCCTCCGAGTGCACCAGCTCCACCATCTGCCGGTACATCGCGTCCACTTGCGCGGGCGACGCGTTCTTCGCCGCCACGAACGGCGCGATCCGCTTCAGGTACGCCGTCCCGACACCCTCCGGCAGGAACGGCACCCCGAACATCGGCAGCAGCTTCCCGGCGGCCTTCGCTGGCGCGTCGTCCATCACGAGCGTCGCGCCGTGCTCGGCGAGGTCGTTGATCGCGCCGCGGGCACCCGGCGCGAGCCGGCGGGCCTGGATGTTCTTGTCGATGTATCGCTGCATCACGAACTCGCGCTCGGCGCGG
>DASQDO010000289.1:0-1858 GCA_035634135.1 Actinomycetota bacterium | reverse complement strand
GATCGAGTCCCAGACCCTCCGCAGCTTTCTCGACGTCTCCTGCAAGGCGTCGTCTCCGCGGTTGGCGGGGGCCGAAGCGAGGCTGCGCCGGAGCTCGGGCTCGAGCTCGGCCCACGCCTCGCCGAAGGCGGCGGACCGCCCGCTGGGTGTTTCGTTCACGCGCTCCATGTCCTCTCCACGTCCGAAGGGGTCGTTCGGTAACGCCGTGACTTTTCCTTCCTCCGCGACGTGGAAGACCCGATGACGCAGGCTCCCTGGACGGACGAAACGGACGAGACGATCGCGCGCCTCGTGGTGGAGGGGCTGCCGAACAAGGCCATCGCCGCGCGGCTCGGGATCCCCGAGGGCACGGTGAAGTGGCGGCTCCACCGCATGTACGGCCGCGCGGGAGTCCAGTCGCGAACGCGCTTCGTCCTCGTCCTGCGAGACCTCGCCACCGGCGACGGCTGAGCCGCCAACCTTCGTTGGCCGGGGCAGGTCGGTGACCCGGCGACGCAAACAAGACGGGCAAGCAGACGGATCGAACGAAAGGAACGAAACGATGAGGCGAACACTGGCAGTGACGATCGCAGCGGCGTTGTTGGTCGGCGGCGCGGTCGCCGGCACCGGACACGCGAAGGCCCGCCGCGTGAAGGTCGAGCGGCATGACTCCGCCGGCTACGTCGGCGCGAAGGGTTCGGCGGGGGCCGAGCCGACGATCTACGTCGACGAGGGCATCTTCGAGACGGAGCGCTACGAGCGCGACGTGTCGGTCACGGTGATCGACCGGACGGGACAGGCCGTCGCCGGTCTCGTTCGCCAGGATGCGGACGGCGACGGCACCTGGGAGATCGAGGAGGCGTTCTGCGGCGCGACCGCCGAGCCCGTCGCGATCGAGGGCGGTGCCCCCGTCGTCGTGAAGGTGCAGCCCGGACCCTGCGCCGACGGCACTCCCGCGGTGATGACCTCCGGCTCCATCCGGGTCGCGTTCACGGGGTTCACGAAGGCCCCCGCGGTCCCGGCGCCGTCGCTGGGGTGTGCACCTACCAAGGCCGCGCGTGAGATCACCGAGAAGTACGTGCTCGCGTCGGGTGCCGGAGCCGCCACGGAGGCCTACCCCGTCGGGTTCTTCGAGCTTGCCGACGACGAAGCGATCGGCGGCGCGCAGTTCGTCGCGGGGTGCGGCGAGGGGCGGCTCGAGGTGACGCTGACCGACCAGACGGGGCTCCCGACGCGGGCCGCGATCGCGGTCGATCCCGACGGCGTCGGCGGCGACGCGCCGCAGGACTTCGTCGCCGAGGTATGCGGCACGACCGAGAGCCCGGTTGCGATCACGCCGGGGGCCGAGGTGACGATCTTTGTCGTCGAGGGCCCCTGCTCCGACGGGACGCCGGCGACCGCGACGACGGGCACGGTGACGGCGACGCTCACCGCCCCGGCGAAGTAAGGCGACCCCGTGTAGTGCACGTTCGGTTCATCCCTCCGCCGTGGTCCCGCCACATGGATCACTGGCGTCCTCACGCCACCGGACGGCCCCCCGCCGTCGGTGGGGGAGGTTAGGGCACGAACGTGTAACCGAGCCCCCGCACCGTGATCAGGTGCTCGGGGTTGTGCGGGTCCGGCTCGCACTTCGAGCGGAGCCTCTTGACGTGCACGTCGAGCGTCCGCGTGTCGCCGAAGTAGTCGCTGCCCCACACCCGGTCGATCAGCGTCTCCCGTGTGAGCACGCGCCCCGCGTTCCCCATCAGGAGCTCGAGCAGCTCGAACTCCTTGCGCGGCATGTGCACGACCTCGCCGCCGACTGTGACCTCGAACCTCTCGGGGTCGAGCCGGAGCCCGGCGGCCTCGAGCACTCCGTCCGCCGGGGCGTTCTCGGTCG
>DASQDO010000288.1:0-15405 GCA_035634135.1 Actinomycetota bacterium | reverse complement strand
GCTGCGTAGCCGCCCCACATGTAAGAGAGGAATTGGGCGACGACCAGCCCGATCCCGGTGGCGATCCCGACGTCGGTGGCCTGGCCGGGCGTCAGCTCGTCCTCGACGCCGAGGCCGACGAGGATGCCGGCGCTCACGGCGGTGAGCACGAACATCGCGCCGACCGCGACGACGACTCCCGTCAGGATCGCGCCGGGGGAGACGCCCCCGCGTGCGGCGACCACCTCGTGACCGGTGACGCGGCGGTCCTCGTGGCGGGCTTCGTCTCTAGTGCGACCGAACATCGTGACCTCCAAAGTCGCGGGGTTATGTCACATAGGGTTCCCACTTGGGGACGCTCCGTAACCTTTTCCTTCCAACCCCGCCGCCGGAGCCATCGAGGAGGCAGCCATCCGTTACCTAGCCGTGGTCGACGGCGAGCACTATCCGCCGGTGGTCGAGTCGGCGCTCGACGAGCTGGCGGCCGGGGGAGACGAGGTGGTCGCGGCGCTGCTCGTCGGGGGCCGGGAGAAGCTCCCCGCGGAGGGCGTCGAGGCGTACGGCGACGTCCGGGTCGTCCTCGGCGAGGACCCCCGGGTGGCCCTGGACGAGTTCCTGCGAGACAACGACGTCGACGCGGTCGTGGACCTCTCGGACGAGCCGGTCCTCGACTACCGCCGCAGGCACGTGCTGGCCTCGATCGCGCTGTGGCACGACACGCCCTACCAAGGGGCGGACTTCGAGCTGCGGCCCCCCCGGCGTCCGCCACTCGCTTCCAAGCCGTCGCTCGCCGTCATCGGGACGGGCAAGCGGACCGGCAAGACCGCGGTCGCGGGGTTCACGGCCCGCGTGCTCAGCTCGAGCGGCCGGCATCCGGTGATCGTCGCCATGGGGCGCGGGGGTCCCGCCGAGCCCGAGGTGCTCCGCGGCGACGAGATCGACCTCGAGCCGAAGGACCTCCTCGAGATGGCCGACGCCGGCAAGCACGCGGCGTCCGACTACGTCGAGGACGCGCTGCTGGGGCGAGTCCCGACCGTGGGTTGCAGGCGTTGCGGCGGGGGCCTCGCCGGCGGCGTCGAGATCTCGAACGTGCCCGCCGGGATCGAGCTCGCCAACGAGCTGCCGGGCGACCTCCTGCTGCTCGAGGGATCGGGGTCTTCCATACCGCCGTGCCACGCCGACGTGAGCTTGCTCGTCGTTCCGGCGTCGATCCCCGAGGAGTACCTCGCCGGATACCTCGGCCCCTACCGGTTGTTGCTTGCCGACTTCGTGGTCGTTACTATGTGCGAAGAGCCGTTCGGTTCTCCCTCTCAGGTCTCCCGTACAACCTCTCTCGTAAGAGATTCGTGGTCGCCGGGACCCAAGCAAGAGATCGAGCTGGTTCGAACCGTCTTCCGTCCCGCCCCCACTCGCTCGGTGCAAGGAGCAGAGGTGGTCGTCGCGACTACGGCCCCTGAGGCAGCAGGGGACTCCATCAAGCGTCATCTCGAGGGCGAGCACGGGTGCCGGGTGGTCGGGATCAGCCACTCGCTGTCCGACAGGGGGAAGTTGAAGCAAGAGCTGAAGGACGCCGGACAGGCCGACGTCCTGTTGTGCGAGATCAAGGCGGCCGGCATCGACGTGGCGACGAGGGAAGCCCTCTCCTCCGGGATGGACGTCGTCTACATGGACAACGTCCCCGTCCCGATCGACGACGGCGACCTCGAGGCCATGCTCGTGACGGCTGCGGACCTCGCGGCAGGAAGGCACCGAGAAGGTGAACGAGAAGCGACGTAAGCACATCTTCATCACCGAGAGCGAACGCGGCCTCCCGTACTCCAAGGGTCTGACGGCGTCTTCCCTCATGGCGACCGGCCTCGGCCCCGGCCGTGCCTACGCGGTGGCGAACAAGGTCGAGGAGGAGCTGCGCGGCGCGGGGTCGTCCTACGTGACCGAGGAAGCGCTGCGCGACCTCACCGTGCGCGTGCTGCGGCGCGAGGCGGGCGACTCCTACGCGCAGGCCTTCGTGAAGTGGCAGTCGGTCGCCGAGCTCGACGTCCCGTTGATCATCTTGCTCGGCGGGGCGACCGGTGTCGGCAAGTCGACGCTCGCGACGCAGCTGGCGAGCCGCCTCGGCATCACCCGCGTCGTCTCCACGGACGCGGTGCGCGAGGTGCTGCGCAGCGCGCTGACCGAGGCGATGTTCCCCACGCTCTACGCGTCGTCGTTCGAAGCCGACAGCGCCGTACGCCAGCCGATCCCGCACTCCGGCGACAAGCTGATCATCGGCTTCCGCGAGCAGGCTGCCGCGGTCGCGGTGGGTGCGCAGGCGCTCATCGACCGCGCCATCCAGGAAGGCACCGACATGATCCTCGAGGGCGCGCACCTCGTCCCCGGCTTCCTGCAGAGCGTCGAGTCCGACAAGGCCATCGTCGTGCCGCTGCTCATAACGATCGACGACGAGGACCTCCACCGCAGCCACTTCTTCCGCAGAGGACGCGACACGAGCTCGCGCGGCGGCGAGCGCTATCTCAACGCGTTCCGCAAGATCCGCAAGCTGCAGAAGTACATGGTGTCGTCCGCGTTGATGCGCGGCGTGCCTGCGATCGCGCACTACGACCTCGACGCGACGCTGTCCGAGGTCATCGACCACATCGTGAACAAGGCGCTCGAGTCCGTCGAGAAGGGCGTGGACGTCGGCGGAACGGACGAGAAGCTCATCGAGAAGGCCGGCGAAGCCGTCGGACGCGGCAGACCGCCGGCGACGGAAGATGCAGAAGGAGGCACGCGTGAAGTTGTTTCTTGACACCGCGAACCTGGACGAGATCCGGGAGGGAGTCCGGTGGGGCGTCCTGCGCGGTGTGACGACGAACCCCAGCCTGATCGCGAAGGAGAAGCAGGGGTTCCTCCCGCTCGTGCGCGACATCCTGTCGCTCGTGGACGGCGACGTCTCGATCGAGACGGCCTCGGACGACACCGACTTGCTCGTCAGGCAGGGTCACGAGATCGCCAAGATGGCGGACAACGCGGTCGTGAAGATCGCGCTCACGCCGAACGGCCTGGCCGCGACGCGGCAACTCGCGAACGACGGGATCAAGGTCAACGTCACGCTCGCGTTCACGCCGGCCCAGGCGATTTTGGCCGCCGAAGCAGGGGCTTACATCGTGTCGCCGTTTGTGGGTAGGCTTGACGACGTCGCCACGGACGGGCTCCGGCTGATCGCGGACATCTGCGAGATCTTCATCGTCCAGGGCTACGACACCCAGGTTCTAGCGGCGAGCCTCAGGCACCCCATCCACGTAACGGAGGCGGCTCGCCTCGGGGCGGACATAGCGACGATGCCTTTCAAGGTCTTCGAACAACTCGTGAGGCATCCGCTGACGGATTCAGGGTTCAAGCGATTCACCGACGACTGGGAGCAGGCGAAACCCCATATGGGTGAGCTTCCTCCCTCGATGCAAGAGGGGTAGGAAAGAAAAGTGGCAGAGACGATGGACCGCGCGGCACTCGAGTCCAAGGCGGTCGCCGAGCTCAAGCAGATCGCCAAGTCGATGGACCTCAAGGTCGCCGGCTTGAAGAAGGCCGAGATCGTCGACCGGATCGCGGGCGGGGGGTCGAACGGTGGTTCGGCCGCGCCGCGACCTGCGCGCAAGCCGCGCGAGAAGGCTCCCGTCGCCGCACCGATTGGTGACGCGCCCGCTCCCGCGCCGGCAGGCGCGCAGGCCGCCGCACCCGCGCAGCCTTCGACTCCCTCGGGCGACCAGGGTTCGTCGTCGGACGGCGGGACTTCTCCGGCCGCGGTGCGCGACGAGGGCGCGGTCGACGACCGCGACCGTCGCAACGACGACCGCCAGCAGCGCCGGCGTCCCCAGGGCCGCGAGAACAGGTCACGCCCGCGCGAGAAGGCCGAGCCGCGCGACGGCCGCGACAACCGCGGTGGCGGCAACGACCGCGGCGGCAACGACCGCGGCGGCAGCGGACGGCGCAGGCGGCGCGGTCGCGGCGGCGGTGCTCCCGGCGTCCCGCACTACATGCGCGACGAGCGCTGGGACGAGCTCGAGGCCGAGGACGACCCGAATGCAGAGGTGCGCACGGGCGTGCTGGACCTGCTTCCCGAGGGCTACGGCTTCCTGCGGACGAGCGGTTACCTGCCCGGCGACAAGGACGTCTACGTGTCGGTGTCGCAGGTGCGGCGCTTCCACCTTCGCAAGGGCGACGAGGTCGAAGGCTCCGTGCGCTCCCCGAAGGAGTCCGAGAAGTACCAGGCCCTCCTCAAGATCAAGACCATCAACGGTCGCCCGCCGGAGGAGGTCCAGAACCGGGTCCGTTTCGCCGACCTCACGCCGCTGTATCCGCAGGACCGGTTGACGCTCGAGCAGCCCGACAACCCGCGCTCGATCACGCCGCGGATCGTCGACCTGATCGCACCGATCGGCAAGGGCCAGCGCGGGATGATCGTGAGCCCTCCGAAGGCCGGCAAGACGACGGTCATGAAGGAGATCGCGAACGCGGTCCGGGCGAACAACCCCGAGACGCACCTCATCGTCCTGCTCGTCGACGAGCGCCCCGAAGAGGTCACGGACATGCAGCGCTCGGTGGACGGCGAGGTCGTGTACTCGACGTTCGACCGGCCCTCCGACGACCACATCCAGGTCACCGAGCTCACGCTCGAGCGCGCCAAGCGGCTCGTCGAGATGGGCAAGGACGTGATGATCCTGCTCGACGGCATCACGCGGCTCTCGCGTGCGTACAACCTCGCGACGCCGGCCAGCGGCCGCATCCTCTCCGGTGGTGTCGACTCGACGGCTCTCTACCCGCCCAAGAAGTTCTTCGGCGCCGCCCGCAACATCGAGTTCGGCGGATCGCTGACGATCCTCGCCACGGCGCTCGTCGAGACCGGGTCCCGGATGGACGAGGTCATCTTCGAGGAGTTCAAGGGCACGGGGAACTGGGAGCTGAAGCTCGACCGAAGGATGTCCGAGAAGCGGATCTTCCCGGCGATCGACATCCAGGCGTCCGGCACCCGCAAGGAGGAGCTGCTGCTCACGCCCGAGGAGCTCCAGCTCGTCTGGCGGCTGCGGAGGGTCCTCCACGCACTCGCGGACGGCGGCGCTCTCGAGCTCCTCATCGACAAGATGAAGGCCACGATGGGCAACGCTCAGTTCTTGCGGGAGATAGCGAAGGCCCCGGTCAAGGGGGAATAGTTGCTCCTGGGCTTGGGTTGGCCGCAATGGCTGCTTATCATCGGCCTGGTCGGGGGGTTGCTCCTGACTTTCAAGGTCATGGCCCGTGCCTCGGTCGCATACGAGAAGGCCAGGCAGCGACGCGAGGCGATGCAGGCAACTGAAGCCGGAGAGGATGAGGGACCGTGAAGCAGGGAATCCACCCCGATTACATCGAGACCAAGGTCACGTGCTCGTGCGGCAACACCTTCACGACTCGTTCTGTGAAGGCCGAGCTCCACGTCGAGCTCTGCAACCAGTGCCACCCCTTCTACACGGGCAAGCAGAAGCTCGTGGACACCGGGGGCCGCGTCGAGCGCTTCCAGAAGAAGTACGCGAACCGCGCCAAGCCGGGCGGGGCGGCCTCGGCCGGACCGCAGAACGAAAAGGGGGCCGAGCCCGCGGCCGATGCTCCGGCGACGGCGGACGCAAGCGCGACGGAGTAGCAGTCACTACACTCCCCGCATGAGCGAAGAGAATCCGACCCCGCGGCCTTCGATCGGCGGACAGGCGGTCCTCGAGGGCGTGATGATGCGGGGGCCGGCGTCGTGGTCCGTCGCATGCCGCCGTCCCGACGAGACGATCTCCGTCGAGAAGCACCCGCTCCCGAGCGTCGCCGAGCGCCACCCGTGGCTGAAGTGGCCGCTGGCCCGCGGGGTCCTCGTGCTGGGGGAGTCCCTCGCGATCGGGATCAAGGCGCTGATGATCTCGGCCAACCAGGCGCTCGAGGAGGAAGAGCAGCTCTCCGACAAGCAGCTCGGCTGGACGCTCGGGACCGCGATGCTGTTGTTCTCGGCGATCTTCATCGCGCTGCCGGTCTTCGGGACGCGGCTGATCGAGAACCTGACCGGCAACCTCTCCGAGGACAACCCGCTGGTAGCGAACCTCATCGAAGGCGGGATCAGGCTGTCGATGTTCGTCGGCTACCTGCTCGTCATCGGGACGTTCAAAGACGTGCGCCGGGTCTTCCAGTACCACGGGGCCGAGCACAAGACGATCTACGCGTACGAGAACGGTGACCCGCTCGACCCGAAGCTGATCGACGACAAGTACCCGACGCTCCACGTGCGCTGCGGGACGAACTTCCTGTTCATCGTCCTGTTCCTGACGATCATCGCCCACTTCGTGATCGACCTCTTGTTCGCCCACCTGGGCCTGCTGCCCCGGGTCGGCATCCGCATCGCGGCGATCCCGGTGCTCGCCGGCATCTCCTACGAAGCCATCAAGCTGGCGTCGAAGAACGAGAACTCGCTGTTCTTCAGGATCTCGATGCTGCCCGGCCTGGCGCTCCAGCGCATCACGACGAAGCCGCCGTCGCTGGACCAGATCGAGGTGGCGATAGCGGCGATGAACGCGGTGGCGGAGGACGTAGAGAAGCCCGCGGGGGCCGGGACGATCCCCGACTCGCCGGTCGCCTAGAGCCCGCAAGAAGAGGCGCCGCCCCCGTCAGAGGAGGGCGGCGCCCTTTCCGCTTCGACGCGTTGCTAGCAGGACGGCTCGAGCAGTGCGTCGCAGACGATTTCAGCGATCTCTTGCGGCGTCGGCCGGTCCCGGATCAGGTCCTGGATCGGCCGGACCGTGTCCCGGATGAAGAGCAGGACGCCCTCCGTGATGACGCCGGCCCACGCTGCCGGGTCGTCGCAGAAGCGGTACTCCTCCCAGCTGTTCGGGTCCTGGAGCGGGGGGATCGTGTCGCACGCCGTCTGCTCCAGGTTCCCGAGGTCCTCCTCGAGCTGGTCGACCTGGTCGCCCAGGTCACCCTGGAGGTCTTCGAGGTCCTCCTGGAGCTCGTCCACGTCCTGCCCCAGGTCCTCCTGCAGCTGGTCGAGGTCCTCCTGTATCTCATCGGGATCGACGGGAAGGTCGTCGATCCCCAGCGCTACGAAGCACGTCGGATAGGGCGCGTCGGGCGCACCGACGCTGAGCAGGCACGATCCGTCCGGGCCGCCGAGGCTCCCGCCGCTGACGGTCTGGGACCTCGTCGACCCGTCCTCCCGGTAGGAAAGCGTGACGGCGCCCGTGTCGAAGTCGCCGCCCGAGGAGAGGACCGACAGGCAGCCGACGGTGCAGTTCCCGTTGCCGCTGGTGCTCACGGTGACCAGGGGGATCACCGGAGAGTCGACGCACACGGTGATCCCCGAGATGGCGGGCACGCGCCGTTGCTGGCCTGCGACCGAGAGGTCGAGGCCCGTGGTCGAGCCAGGTACGGACTGGCAGGTCGCTGCCTGCGCCGGAGGTGCCCAGAGGGCCCCCAGGGCCACGATGCTCACCGTCAGAAGGACGGCGCACGCTCGTCGTTGAGCGAAGTCCAAGTGGATGCTCCCTTCCGCCAAAGGGCGCGCCGATCACGCCCGCCGGGGGAGTAGTACGGGCTGGGGTGCTCGGATTCCTTTTTTGCTCGGGCGCGATACGGCCCCGCGCTGAGCGCGGGGCCGTTCGAGTTGCCGTCACCCGGTGTGGGCCCGGGCGTCACCGGTTCTCAGCCGATGCGGATCTGCACGTTCTCGTTCGCCAGCTCCCTGATGGTCGTGATGAGCCTCTGCATCGTCTGGACGTCGCAGAGGTTCCGGCACAGGTTCTCGAGCGCGAGCTGCGTCCACCTGATCGGGTCGTCGCAGAAGTACACGTAGTCCCACCAGTACTCGTCGTACTGGGGGCCGAGCGTGTAGTTGCACGTCTCGTAGGTGTCGTCGATGAACGCGGTCGTCCAGCCGGTCGCGTCGTCGCAGAACTCGTACGAGTTGCCCCAGTCGTCGTACATCACCGGGATGGCTCCGCAAGCGAGCTCGCCGCCCTGGTTCGCCACGGCAGTGGCCCACAGGTCGGGCTGCGAGCAGAAGTCGGCGTAGCTTCCCGTCTCGGGGTCGTACCAGTCCGGGATCTGGTTGCAGGTGATCTCGCCTGCGGTCGTCACCAGGCCGACCACGGTGTCGACGAGCTCGCCCGCCTCCTCGAGGTGACCGGTGGGGTCGTCCGGGCCGATAGCGATCGTGCAATCGGTGTCCGGAGCGTCCGGGAAGCCGACGCTGAGAGCGCAGACCTCGCCCCCGGTGCCGACGGGACCCGGGTTGAGCCCGACCTCGGGCTGCGGGACGTCGTCCTGCGACCACGAGATCGAAGCGCCGTCGAGGTCTACGGCCGATCCCCCGACGTAGACCGTGATGCAGCTCGTCGTGCAAGTGCCGCCGCTCGTCGCGACGCGTGCCACCGGGACGGTGCCCCCGCCTGCGCACACGACGATGTCCGAGATCGCCGGCACCCGCTCTTCGACGGGCCCTACCTTCACGTCGGACCCGAGCGTCGAGCCCGGGACCGGGAGGCAGTTCGTCGCTGCCTGTGCCGCGGGCGCCAACAACGCCCCCGACGCGACGATCGCGGTTGCAGCGAGAGCCGCGATCGTCTTGTTCTTGCCAAGGATCATCCCCAGCATCCTTTCCGCCCATGGACGCGCTTTTCACGTCCGCCTACGGCGGGGGATACGACGCGTTGCTCGGATTCCTTACTTCGATCGGGCGAATTTGTTGAGAATGGCGTAACGCTGTCGCGCACCCGTCAGTGACGCCCCCGGACCGGGGCGGACCGGCTAGAGGATCAGGGGGAGGATCCCCACGCCTCTCACGATCAGGTAGCGCTGCGGGGCCCAGAGCGGCGCCCCGTCCGTGCTCCTCAGCGCCGACAGCGTCAGCGTCCGGACCCGCTGGCCCCCCGTCGTCTCCTCGGCCCCCAGCTCGACGAACCCGAAGCCAGACCCCTTCGCCTGACGGAGCACGATGCGCGGGTCGACGTCGTCGGAGAACTTGTTCTGCTCGGTCCCCGACGACACGAGCTCGACGATCCTCGGGACGTTCGGGTCGAGGTTCTTCTGCGGGTACTCGTGCAGCCGGTGGCCGTGCGCGTCGCCCGACACGATCAGCACCGGCGTCACGAGCTCCTCGAAGAAGTCCATCAGCTCGCGCCACTCGTTCTCGAAGCCCTTGCGCCACGACGCCGGGCTCCGGTCGGAGCCGAACGCCTGCGGCGAGGCGACGACGCACAGGCCGACGTCGTCCTCGGAGGCCTTCGTCATCTCGTCGAACAGCCACTGCTTCTGCTCGGCCCCCAGCTTCGTGCGCCGCGCCGGCGAGACGTTCTTGCCGGTGGAGTACCTGCGCGAGTCGATCACGAACACCGCCATGTCCCCGCAGCGGAACGTGTAGTACGCGCTGCGCGGGTTCGCCGTCAGCTCGTCGTGCGCGCGGATCGTGAACCGCCGGAGCGAGCCGCGGTCGGCGAGGTTAGTCCCGTAGTCGGCGTCGTCCTGCGAGACGCCGACGGGGACCGAGCGCGTCATCGCCTGGAACGAGGGGTCCATGAACATCCGCGTCCAGTGGTCCTGATACGTGTCCGGCGCGTGGGTGATCACGCGGTGCGGCACGTAGCCGAGGTCTCCCTGATGGAGGTAGAAGTCCGGCAGCTGCAGACGCGCGTGGTCGACCGACGGGCGCGGGGACGGCTTCCAGCGTGTGCAGGAGCCGAACGCGAACTTGACCGGCAGTCCGGGCGGAGGAGGCATGCGCAGGCTCGACGGGGGGCCGAAGACCCGCTTGCCGCGGCGCAGCGCCCACGCCCGCCAGTGGACGACGGACCCGGCGTCGAATCCCTCGAGGTCGAGCCACGCCGAGGCCGTCTGCGCGCGGTCCGAGCTGTTCCCGGCCCACACCCGGCGGACGTTGGAGAACGTCGCATCGGCCCCGTAGTCGAAGCCGACGCGAGCGGGGAACGCGCACTTCGCCACGACCTTCACCCGCGACCCCTGGATCGGCCCCGCCATCGCGTACGTGATCGAAGCTTGCGTGTACGAGGGCTTCTCCTGCGACCACGCTACGAAGTCCGAGACCCTCAGCGCCGCGCCTCGCCCGTCGACGCCGTGCTCCGCGAAGAGGCCGAACGGTCCCGGCGTCGTCAGAGCGCCCGGAGAGGGATCGGCGGTGTCGATGTTCCACGTGCGCGGCTCCGGCTCGGTCACCGGCCACGCCTTAACCTTCAGTCGGACGGGGGCCGCGCCGCGGATCTGGAAGCGGATGCGGTAGCGCCGGTTGGCCTCGACGTAGAAGGGCTTGCGCGCGAGGACCTTCTCGTCGTGGTGCCCGCAGCGCACGAGCCGGATGTGGTTGCCGGGCCCGATGTGGGCCGCGTAGTACTCGGCGTAGCCGGTGCCGCGAGCGACGATGCCGAACCTCGCCTGCTCGTTCGACATTGAGATCGTGGCGCGGAGGTCGGCGTTCGCGACGTCGTGGTCGAGGACGAAGATCGGGTTCGGCCGGTAGTACACGTTGTTCTCGGTGGCCGGGAGCCGGTAGACGCCGCGGCGGTCCGAGATCGCCCAGCGCCTGCCGTAGCGCTGGTTGAACCAGGGCCATCCCCAGCCGGCCGAGTCGCGGCGCTGGAACTGGTCCCGGAAGAGCCACTGCGGCTCGGGCTTCTTTCGCTTCGCCTTACGCCTGCGAGCGAGCACGGGCGCGGCCCTGCCGGCGACGACGGCAGTCGCCGCGGCGATCCCGCGGATGAACGTGCGCCTCGTGGTGCTCAAGCAATGCCCCCTCGGTCCTTGCCCGACCATGCCTACTACAGGTTGGCCGTGCGAGGCCAGGTGTATCTTTTCGCGCCCATGAAGTTGCCCGAGGACAGACTGAACGAGATGGAGAAGCGCTTCGGCGAGATCGAGCGCCTCCTCTCCGACCCCGGCCTCGCGGACCGCCCCGACGAGCTGCGGGCCCTCGGCAAGGAGCATTCAGATCTCCGGCCGACGGTCGACGCCTGGCACCGGTACAAGGCGGCGGCCGACGACCTCGAGCAGGCCAAGGAGATGCTGTCGGGCGCCTCGCCGGACGAGCGCGCCTACCTCGAGGAGGAGATCTCGACCCAGAGCGACGAGCGGGACCGGCTCGCCGAGGAGATCGCCGCCGCGCTCATCCCGAAGGACCCCAACGACGACAAGGACGTGATCGTCGAGATCAGGGCAGGGGCCGGCGGGGACGAGGCGGGGCTCTTCGCAGCCGACCTGTACCGGATGTACTCGCGCTACGCCGAGACCCGTCGCTGGAAGACCGAGGTGCTGACTTCGAACGAGACGGGCGTGAACGGGTTCAAGGAGGTCACGTTCGCCGTCAAGGGCAAGGGGGCGTACTCGCGCCTCAAGCACGAGGCCGGCGTGCACCGCGTGCAGCGTGTTCCCGTGACGGAGTCGAGCGGGCGCATCCACACGTCGGCAGCGGGCGTGATGGTCCTGCCCGAGGCCGAGGAGGTCGACGTCGAGATCGACCCGAAGGACCTCAAGATCGACGTGTACCGGTCGAGCGGCCCGGGCGGCCAGTCCGTCAACACCACGGACTCGGCCGTGAGGATCACGCACCTGCCCACGGGCGTCGAGGTCGCGTGCCAGGACGAGAAGTCGCAGCTCCAGAACAAGGCGAAGGCGATGCGGATCCTGCGCGCCCGCCTCCTGCAGGCGAAGCAGGAGGAGCAGCAGAAGGCCGCCGCCGAAGAGCGCAAGTCGCAGGTGCGTACGGGGGACCGCTCCGAGCGGATCAGGACCTACAACTTCCCGGACAACCGCGTCACGGACCACCGCATCGGCTACACGACGCACCGCCTCGGCGAGATCCTCGAGGGAGACATCGACGACCTCGTCGACGCGCTGCTGCGCAGCGACCGGGCCGAGTCGTTGGGAGACGACGGCTCCTGAGCGCGCCCGGTCGCCTCGGCGAGCGGCCAAGCGCAATCGCAGGCCGGTTGCGGGCCGGCGGTGTCGAGTCGGCGGAGGCCGAGGCTCGCTGGATCGAGCAGGGGGCCGGGGGCCGCGACGTCGACGAGCTCGTGCGGCGGAGGCTCGCGGGCGAGCCGCTCCAATACGTCCTCGGGACTGCGGCGTTCAGAAGGCTCGAGCTGAAGGTGGGGCCGGGCGTGTTCATCCCGCGGCCGGAGACCGAGCTCGTCGCCGAGCGTGCGATGGCGCGGCTCCCGCGGGAAGGCATCCTCGTCGATCTCTGCACCGGCTCGGGCGCGATCGCGCTGTCGGTCGCGGACGAGCGGCCCGACGCGCGAGTTTTCGCGACCGAGCTGTCGCCGACTGCTTCGCAGTGGGCGACCTCCAATCGCGACTCGTTGGGGTTGCGCGTCGAGGTCGTCCAGGGTGACTTGTTCGCCGCCCTTCCCGCTGATCTCGCCGGACGCGTCGACGTCGTCGTCTCCAACCCTCCTTACGTCGACCACGGCGAACGTTCGTTGCTGCCTCGTGACGTCGTCGACCACGAGCCGCCCGAGGCCTTGTTCGCGCCGGAGGAGGGGACGAGCGTCATCGCCCGGGTCGCCGGCGAAGCCCCGGCCTGGTTGCGCCCGGACGGTTGGCTCTTGCTCGAGATCGGCGAGACCCAAGGTGACCAGGTTCGGGCGTTGCTCGCCGCCCGCGGCTACGAAGACGTAGCGATCGAGCCGGACCTCAACGGCCGGGACAGGATCGCGGAGGCGCGATGGCCGGGCTAGAGGAGGCCGTCGACGCGATCCGAGACGGAGCGTTGGTGATCGTCCCGACTGACACCGTGTACGGGATCGGCGCGCGCCCCGAGGCTGCAGCGGCGATATTTGACGTCAAACAGCGTCCGCGGGACAAGGCGTTGCCGGTCCTGGGCTCCGACGTCGTCCAGCTCGGCGGCATCGCCGAGCTCGACGACAGCGCGAGGGCTCTAGCCGACGAACACTGGCCGGGCCCCCTCACGCTGGTAGTCCGACGCAAGGAATCGTTCGACGCAGACCTCGGCGGCAACGACCCGGCGACGGTCGCAGTAAGGGTCCCCGCGCACCCGATCGCGAGAGCACTCCTGGAGCAGACCGGGCCACTGGCAGTCACGAGCGCCAACGTCTCCGGCGAACCCCCGGCTACGACCTACGAGGAAGCGTGCGCCCTCGCGCCGGACCTCGTCTGCCTGGACGGCGGCACTTGCGACGGCGTTCCCTCGACGGTGTTAACGCTCGTCGGCGAGCCCCGCGTGCTGCGTCAAGGCGGGCTCGACCTGACGGACTGGCTCAGGCGTACAGCGACCTGAACTTGTTCGCCAGGTAGTCGAGGAGCGGCTGCGCCGTCAGCGGGCCCCCGATGATCTCCTCGCCGATCTCCTTCGCCGGCCGGAGGTACGCGTGCACGTGGACCTTCTCGCGCAGCCACGACAGCAAGCTCGAACCGTCGCCGGCCCTCAGCTGTTCGTCCAGGTCCGGCAGGTCCTCGCGCGCCCGCGCGTAGAACGCCGCCGCGTACAGGTTGCCGAGCGTGTACGTCGGGAAGTAGCCGAGCGCGCCGATCGACCAGTGCATGTCCTGCAGCACGCCGTCGGAGTGGCTCTCGGGCCGGATGCCGAGGTGCTTCTCCATCCCCGCGTCCCACGCGTCGGGCAGGTCGGCGACCGCGAGCTCGTCGCGGAACAGCGCGAGCTCGATCTCGAAGCGCAGCGCGACGTGCAGGTTGTACGTGAGCTCGTCGGCGGTGACGCGGATCATGGTCCGGCGCGGATGGTTGGCACCGCGGTAGAAGTCCTCGGGTGCGAGCATCCCCAGCTCCTCGGGGAAGTGCTCTTTGAGGTTCGGGAGCATGAACTCGGTGAACGCACGGCCCCGGCCCACCTGGTTCTCCCACATCCTCGACTGCGACTCGTGGAGGCCGAGCGACGCGGGACGGCTCGCGGGGAGGCCGGCGAGACGATCGGGGATGCCCTGCTCGTACAGCGCGTGGCCGGTCTCGTGGATCGTCGCAAAGATCGACATCATCAGGTCGCGCGGGTCGGCCTTGGTCGTCTGGCGGACGTCACCGGCCGCGACGCTCGCCGTGAACGGATGCGGCGAGGTGTCGAGACGCCCGGCGTTCGTGTCGAACCCGAGCTGCACGACGAGCCACTGCGAGAACGCCTCCTGCTTCGCCGCGTCGTAGGTGCGCGTGAGGAACTCCGGCGGGTGCGGTGCGCCCTCCAGCACTTCCTCGACCAGCGGGCGCAGCCCTTCGCCGAGCTCCGCGAACATCGCCTCGACCTCGGCCGTCGTCATGTCGGGCTCGTACGTGTCGAGGAGAGCGTCGTAGCGCTCGCCCTCCCACCCCAGCGCGTCGGCCTGGTCCTTCTTGAGCTGGACCATCCGTTCGAGGTGTGGCTGGAGCATCGAGAAGTCCGACGCGGGACGGGCCTGGGTCCACGCCTGGTAGGCGAGGCCCTCGACCTCCGCAAGCTCCTTCACGAGCTCGGGCGGGACCTTCGTCGCCTTCTCGTACTCGCGGCGGAAGACCCGCACGTGCGCCTTCTGGTCGTCGTCGAGCGAGTCGTCGGCCGCCAGCTCGTCGAGGAGCCCGCCGACCTCCGGCTCGGTCAGCCGTTCGTGGATCAGGCCCTGCAGAGTGGCGATCGCGCCGGCGCGGGCCGGGGCTCCCGCGGGCGGCATCATCGCGGCCTGGTCCCAATGGAGCAGCCGCACCGTCGACGCGAGGTGGTCGATCTGATGGAGCCGCGGCAGCAGCTCGTCCCACGCCCTAGACATGCGGCCACCGTACCCTTTCGGTCGTGAAGATCGTCTTCGTGTGCACCGGGAACATCTGTCGCTCGCCGATGGGCGAGGCGCTGCTCCGCCACGAGCTCGCGCAGCGCGGCTGCGAGGACGTCGAGGTCTCGAGCTGCGGCACTTGGGCCTCGGCCCCCCAACCCGCGACGGCGCACGCGGTCACCGTCCTGCACGGGCGCGGCATCGACTTGACGGCCCATAGGTCCCGCGCCCTCGAGGCCGCGGAGCTCGAGGAAGCGGACCTCGTCCTCGCGATGACGAGCGTCCACGTGAGAGAGATGGAGGAGATGGCACCGGCCGCGCTCCCGAAAGTCCGCCTCATGAAGGAGCTCGTCGAGCTCGACCTCCCTCCGGGCGCGGGGCTCGCAGAGCTGCTGGCGGCGACCCGGCCCGCCCCCCGCCGGGACCTCGACGTCGACGACCCGATGGGGCTCCTGCCGCGGTCCTACGAGCGGGCCGCCGGCGAGATCGAGGCGGGGGTGAAGGTGGTCGCGTCCGTCCTGTGTGGAGAGCGCGATCAATAGCCGGGAGGCCGCGGGCTCGTTCTTCTAGGATGCGGTGGTGAAGATCGCCCTCGGGTCCGACCACGCCGGGTACGCGCTGAAGTCCGCCCTCGGCCACCGCCTGAAGGAGCTCGGCCACGAGGTCCTCG
>DASQDO010000287.1:0-3641 GCA_035634135.1 Actinomycetota bacterium | reverse complement strand
CCGGGTCAGGGCCTCGAGCCGGAACAGCAGGCTGCGCGACATCAGCGGCGAGTTCACCTCGAACGAGGGGTTCTCGGTCGTGGCACCCACGAGCACGATCCAGCCGTTCTCCACGGCGGGGAGCAGCGCGTCCTGCTGCGCCTTGTTGAAGCGGTGGATCTCGTCGAGGAACAGGACCGTGCGCCGGCCCTGCTGACCGAGCCTGTCGCGCGCCGCCTCGATCGCCTTGCGCACGTCGGCGACGCCGGACGTCACCGCGGACATCGGCTCGAAGTGCGCGTCGGCGGTCCCCGCGATCACGTGGGCGATCGTCGTCTTGCCGGTGCCCGCCGGCCCCCACAGGACGATCGACGACGACGAGCCCGACTCGACCAGGGCACGCAGCGCCTTGCCCGGCCCGAGCAGGTGCTTCTGTCCCACGACCTCGTCGATCGTGCGGGGCCGCATCCGGGCGGCCAGGGGCGCGTACTCGCCGAACCTCTGCTCCAGCGCGCTGTCGAAGAGGTCCATGAGTCTCTATCCCGTCTGCGGAGGCGGAGCGGTGGATTTCAGATGCAGGACCTTCAGCTGCGCGTCGTCGACACCCGAGGGCGCGTCCGTCAGCGGATCGTAGGCGGTCTGGGTCTTCGGGAACGCGATGACCTCCCGGATGTTCGTCTCGCCCGCAGCGAGCGCGACGATCCGGTCGATCCCCGGCGCGATGCCCCCGTGCGGCGGGGGCCCGTACCGGAACGCTCGCAGCAGGAAGCCGAACTTCTCCTCGGCGATCTCCGGAGTGATCCCGAGCGCGTCGAACATCTTCTGCTGGAGCTCCCCGTCGTGGATACGGATGCTCCCGCTGGCGAGCTCCCACCCGTTCAAGGTGATGTCGTACGACTTGCTGATCACCTTGCCGGGGTCCGAGTCCAGGTACTGCATGGTGTCCTCGACCACGCCTGTGAACGGGTGGTGGATCGGCGTCCACCGGTCCTCTTCCTCGTCACGCTCGAACCACGGGAAGTCGGTGATCCACGCGAACTTCCAAGCGTCGGGATCGGTGCGGTCGCGCTCGGGGACGAACCCGAAGCGCGCTGCCAGCCGGTTGCGCAGCGCGCCGAGCACCTTGTAGACGATCGACGCGCGCTTGTCGGCGACGATCAGGATGAGGTCGCCCTCCCCCGCGCTCGTCGCCTTCAGCAGCCCGGCCCGCTCGTCGTCGGTGAAGAACTTGTCGATCGGCGACTTGAAGCCGTCCGCCTGGACGGCGATCCACACGAGGCCCCCGGCCCCCAGCGCCTTCGCCTCCTCGACGATCCCGTCGAGCTCCTTGCGCGCGAGGTCGCCCTTGCCGCCGACGGCGATCGCCTTCACCGCACCGCCGCCGTCGAGCACCGAGCGGAACACCTTCACCTCGGTCGCGGCGAACACGTCCGCGAGGTCGACGAGCTCCATGCCGAAGCGGAGGTCTGGCTTGTCGACCCCGAAACGCTCCATCGACTCGTGGTAGCTCAGCCGCGCGAACGGGGGCAGGTCGACGCCCAGCGCCTCGCGCCACACGTACCGGAACATCCGCTCGGTCGAGTCCAGCACGTCCTCGACGTCGACGAACGACATCTCGACGTCGAGCTGCGTGAAGTCCGGCTGCCGGTCCGCGCGCAGGTCCTCGTCGCGGAAGCAGCGAACGATCTGGTAGTAACGGTCGAGCCCCGACACCATCAGCAGCTGCTTGAAGAGCTGCGGCGACTGCGGGAGCGCGTAGAACTTGCCGGGGTGCACCCGCGACGGCACGAGATAGTCGCGTGCGCCCTCGGGCGTCGCCCGCGTGAGCATCGGCGTCTCGACCTCGACGAAGCCCTCGGAGTCGTAGAACCGCCGGATCGCCGAGACGATCTTGTGTCGCAGCTTGAGGTTCTCCTGCATCCGGTCTCGCCGGAGGTCGAGGAACCGGTACTTGAGCCGCAGGGTCTCGTCGACGTCGGCGTGGTCGTCGACCTGGAACGGCGGAGTCTCCGCGGCCGACAGCACCTCGAGGGAGTCGGCGGTGACCTCGACCTCGCCGGTCGCGAGCTTCGGGTTGACCGTCCCCTCCTTGCGCCGGACGACGGTCCCGGTCACCTTCACGCAGTACTCGTTGCGGATCGAGCCGACGAGCTCGGGGGTCCCGAGCACGACCTGCGTCAGCCCGGTCGTGTCGCGCAGGTCGACGAACGCAACGCCGCCGTGGTCGCGTCGGCTGTGGACCCAGCCGCACAACGTGACAGTCGCCCCTTCGTCCGTCGCGCGCAGCTGACCGCACGTGTGTGACCGCAACATCTAGACGAGTCTCCTCTCGAGGTCCTCGAGGGGCACCTGCTCCTGGTCGCCGGAGCTCAGGTCCCTCAGCGTCACGGCGCCGGCTTCGAGCTCGGCGGGGCCGAGGATGGCCGCCCACCGTGCGCCCGATCGCGCCGCGTCCTTCATCTGCCCCTTCATGCCCCGCCCGGTCGCGTCGAAGTCGGCGCCGATCCCGGCTCCGCGCAGCCGCGTCGCCAGGACGAAGGCCGGGCGGCGTGCCTCGGGCGTCGCGGCGACGACGTATGCGTCCACCGCTTCGGGCGCGTCCGCTGCGGCCTCGCTCGCGAGCAGGATCCGGTCGAGCCCCAGCGCGAAGCCGATGCCGGGCAGCGGGTCGCCACCCAGCGACTCGGCGAGACCGTCGTAGCGGCCCCCGCCCCCGACCGCGCTCTGCGAGCCCAGGTCACCCGACACGTACTCGAACGCCGTCCTCGTGTAGTAGTCGAGCCCCCGCACGAGCCGGGGCTCGAGCTCGTAGCCGACGTCCACCTCGTCGAGCAGGGCCCGGACGTCGCCGAAGTGCGAGGCGCAGGACTCGCAGAGGTGGTCGGTGATCAAGGGGGCATCGGTCATGACCGCGTTCGTCGCGGCCTCCTTCGAGTCGAACGTCCGCAGCGGGTTCGTGTCGACCCTCTCGCGGTCGGCCGGCGCCAGGTCGTCGACCCGGTCGCGCAGCCAGTCCGCGAGCAGCTTCACGTACCCGCCCCGGCACGACTCCGACGGGTGCCCGATCGAGTTCAGCAGCAGCGTCGAGCGCACCCCCATCGCGCGCAGATAGCGGGCCCCGACCTCGACGACCTCGGCGTCGACCGCCGGGTCGTCCGAGCCGACGTTCTCGATCCCGACCTGGAAGAACTGCCGGAACCGCCCCTTCTGGGGACGCTCCTGGCGGAACATGAAGCTGGCGTAGGCGAGCTTGACCGGCAGGGGGCCGCGCTCGAGCCGGTGCTCGAGGATCGCCCGCATCACCGGCGCCGTCCCCTCGGGCCGCAGCGTCAGCGACCGCCCCCCCTTGTCCAGGAACGTGTACATCTGCTTGCCGACGACCTCGCTGGTCGCCCCGACGCCGCGCTCGAAGACCTCGGTCTGTTCGAAGGCGGGAGTCTCGACGGGCGCGTAGCCGGAGCGGGCGAACGTGTCGAGCGCCCGCCGGGCCCCCTCGACCCACCGCCACGACTCGGGCGGCAGGACGTCGTACGTCCCCTTGGGCGCGGTGAAGGAACGGTCTTCCGGCATCGAACCATCCTACGGGCCGCTCCTCCCCGGCCCGATTCCCGGAATACCGGCGTGCGGCCGGCGTTCCCAGTACACGAAGGGTGCGGACGATC
>DASQDO010000286.1:0-3745 GCA_035634135.1 Actinomycetota bacterium | reverse complement strand
CCGACGGGCCCGACGTGCCCGCGCAGATCACGTCGCGGTGCAATTGCAGCGACAGGTCGACCGCGTCCGGCGGGTCGTTCGTCGGGTCGAGGTCGCCGAGGAGGTTGTGCAGCTCCCACGGGTCCTCGACGAGGTCGTAGTACTCGCGGAAGGCCGGGATGAGCCGGTCCTCGGCGTAGTACTCGACGTACAGGTAGTCGTCGGCACGCGTCGCGGCCCAGTTCGGCACCGACCGGTCCGGCCTCTTCCACTGTTCGAGGAGGACCCGATCGTGTGGGGGGCCGAGGAACGACCGTCCGTCGTAGGCGTGCTCGGCGTCGGACCTTGCGGCTTCCATCACGGTCGGCGCGATGTCGATGTTGGCGACGAGCCGCTCGTCGACCTCGCCCGCCGGGACGTGTCCCGGCCACCGCACGAAGAACGGCACCTCGGCGGACGCTTCGTACGGCCTGATCTTCTGACCGAGGCCGTGCTCACCCCACAGAAAGCCGTTGTCCGACAGGTAGATCGCGAGCGTGTCGCGGGCCTCGCCGGTTCGGCGCAGCCGGCGGAACACGGCCCCGACCATCTCGTCGACCGACATCAGGCTGCGCAGCTGCTTGCGCCGCCACTCACGCACGGTCTTCCAGTCCACCTCCTGCTGCTGGACCTCCTGCGGCTTGTCGCTGCGGTCCTCCTCCTTCATCGCCGGCGTCTTGCGGAACGCGGGGACGTCGATCCCGCGGTGGAGCGGGTGCGGCTTCGCGGGGAGGTGCGGGCTCATCGGCGCGAGGTACATGAGCCACGGCTGGTCGTCCGCCGCCTCCGACGCGGCGAGGAAACGCAAGGCCTTCCGCTCGATGATCCGGGTCGAGTAGGGCTTCAGCTTGCCGATTTTGCCGTTCACGTTCCAGCGCCCGTTGAAGTAGGCGCGGGCGGTGCTGTCGGACAGGATCGCCCAGTCGTCGAACCACGGCGGGTCGATCTCGCGGGGCCACGCGTTGAGGTACTTGCCGTATATCGCCGTGAGGTAGCCGTCCCTGCGGAGATACCGCTGCAGCGTCAGCAGCTGGTCCATGTTCTCGGCCTCTCCGGCCTGGCTCGTGTGGACGCCGTGGTTGTGCGCGTAGAGCCCGGTCATGACCGAGGCGCGCGAGGGGCAGCACGTCGGCGTCGTCGCGATCGCGTTCACGTAGTGGGTCCCGCCGTCCGAGAACCACCGCTGCGTGAGCGGCATCACCCCCATCGTCCCGGAGGCACGCTGGTCGTCGGTGATCACGATCAGCACGTTCGGCCGGGCCGGCGGGTCGCTCTGCGCCGCGCGGCCGGGCGCGCCCCCGGCGCTCGCGGCGGCAACCACGAGCGCACCGACCACACCCCACGTCTTCGTTCGCCCCATGACCGTGGGTACTCTCCCGCACTAGGAGGCGTAACGCGCTACCCGGCGAGCGCCGACAGCCGGGGCACGCACGCCTCGAGCACCTGGGCCACCGAGCGCTCGACCGTCCCGCGGTAGCTGCGGGAGACCTCCGCCGGATCGGTGTCCTCGAGCCACTCGGGCGGCACCAGGTCCGGACGGCCGCACATCTCGGCGAAGTGGATCGTCCAGACCTTCGGCACGACGGTCTCGGCCTGGTAGCCGCCCCCGCCGGTCGCCACCCAGCGCCCCCCGGCGAAGCGGTCCGCGGTCTCGTGGAGGATCCGAGCCATGCGGGGGTAGGCCGGCATGGTCAGGCCGAGGTTCGCCAGCGGGTCTCCGTAGTGCGTGTCGGCGCCTAGCTGGGTGAGGACGAGGTGGGGCGAGAAGGCCTCGGCCAGCGCCGGCACGACCTGCTCGAGGGCCCAGAGGTATTCGTCCTCGCCGGTCAGCGGCATCAGCGGGACGTTCGCCGACGTGCCGCGCGCGTCGCCCTCGCCGATCTCGTCCTCGAACCCGGTCCCCGGATACAGGTAGCGGCCCGACTGGTGGAACGAGACCGTCAGCACCCGCGGGTCGTCGTAGAAGATCCACTGCACGCCGTCGCCGTGATGGACGTCGACGTCGACGTACATGACGCGCCAGTCCGGGTGGAGCTCGAGGACCTTCGCGATCGCAGCGG
The DNA here is from genome assembly GCA_035634135.1 of Actinomycetota bacterium. Lineage (GTDB taxonomy): Bacteria > Actinomycetota > CADDZG01 > CADDZG01 > WHSQ01 > JALZEG01. The sequence continues at coordinate 1,667 of DASQDO010000286.1, read as the reverse complement.
CGGGATCGTCGTAGATGCAGAACCCCGACGCCTCGCGGCGCCGCGCGTGGTGGAGCCCGCCGGCGGGGTTGAACGCGTGCTGCACCCGTCCGGTCGCCACGGCCTCGGCCGCCGTGATCGAAGCGCCGCAGACCGCGGCCGAGGCCCGGTGCATGCCGTCGAAGATCGGGTTGTCCGGGGTGCCGAGGCCGAACTCGAGTGCTTCCCGCCGGTCCGCGGCCCCCGCGTCGACGGCCTTGACCATCGCGACGAAGTCCTCGTCGTGCACCGCGAGGATCTCGTCGTCGGTCGCGGAGCGCGACGGGACCTCCGAGACGTTCGGCAGCGCGGTCAGGCCGAGCTCGCGGACGGCGTCGTAGGTGAGGAGGACCCGCTCGGGCCGGAGCGGGTGTGACGAGCCGAAGTCGTAGGCCCGGGCGATGTCCTCGACGGTGACGAGGGCGACGGACCCTTCAGTCATCCAGCACCAGCCCCATCACTACCGAGTCCCACAGCTCTCCGTTGCGGCGCCGCCAGTGCTTGCGGAGGTACCCCTCGCGCTCGAACCCGAACTTCTCGTAGAGCGCGATCGCCGCGGCGTTGTGCGGCCAGACCTCGAGCGAGACCTTGTAGGCGCCGTTCGCCCGGGCGTGTTCGAGCGCCGCCCTCACGAGCGCCGAGCCGACGCCCTTGCCCCGCCATTCCTGCGCGACCCACATCCCGAGCTGCATCCGCCCGGCCCCCGTGAGGCCGAGCTGGCCCGCGATCTCCCCGTCCACCGTGGCCACCAGCGAGGTCCCCGGCGTCTCCGGGTCCATCGTGTCGAGCCAGGCCGTCCTGCGGCGCTCGCGGTCGACCGGTGCCTCGCCCCCGATGTGGATCCGTTCGGCCGCGACGGTCTCGTACATGTCGAGGAGCTCCACCAGGTCGTCGGGTACCGCCCGCCTGACCCTCAAATCCGCCACGGTCTAGGCCTCGGGCTGGCCCGCCGCGAGCTCCTGCGACCGCTCCATCGCCGCCTGGATCGCGTTGAGGAACGCGGCCCGCACACCCGACTGCTCGAGCACACGGATCGCCCGGATCGTGGTCCCGCCGGGCGACGTCACCATCTCGCGCAGCTCGACGGGGTGCATCTTCTCGTCGCGCAAGAGCTTCGCCGAGCCGAGCATCGTCTGGACGACGAGCTCGGTCGACATCTCGCGGGCAAGGCCGAGCAGGATGCCCGCCTCGATCATCGCCTCGGCAAGGAGCGCGAAGTACGCGGGGCCGGACCCGGAGATCGCGGTCACGGCGTCGAGGTAGCTCTCGGGGACGACGGCTACTCGCCCGACATGCGTGAGCACCTCCCGCGCGAGCGCCACGTGCTCGTCCGTCGCGTGCTTGCCCCCGGCGATCCCGGCCATGCCCTCGTGGACGATCGAGGGGGTGTTCGGCATCGCGCGGACGACCGGCACCGGGCCGGCCAGGTGCGACTCGATGAACGCCGTCGAGATCGCGGCGACCACCGACAGCAGCGTGTGGTCCTCGCCCACGTGGGGCGAGACGTCGGCGAGCAGGGCTTCGGCGTCCTGGGGCTTGACCGCCAGCACGACCACTTGGGCCCCCGCCACCGCCTCGGGGTTGCTGAGGGTCGTCTGCACGCCGTACGAGCCGGCCAGGGCGTCGAGGCGCTCCTGCGTGCGTGCGGT
>DASQDO010000285.1:0-1642 GCA_035634135.1 Actinomycetota bacterium | reverse complement strand
ACCAAGACGGCCTGCACGCCCTGACGGTCGACATCGAGGGCGACACGGGCGTCATCGTGCAGCTCGGCCCGTTCGGGGGGTCCCAGGAGGCCGGGCCGCTGCTGTACCCGTTCGCGCTCGCGTACCTGGCGGCCGCGGGATGGCTGGCCGACCGGATGTTCCGGCGGGCGGATCTCTGAGGGCGCGAGAGGCATCCATAGCCGGGACGCTTCTCGGGGACGCCCTACTCGAAGTCCTCCTCCAGCGCGTCGGGGTAGGCGACGATCACCAACCGACCGTCGCCCGGTGCCTCGAGGTAGAACGAGCGGCTGCCGTCGCGGTGCAGCGCGATCTCGGCGCCGTGCTCGCCGGCCAGGCGCTCGAGGGTCGCGTTCGACACGGCGAACGCCAGGTGCTGGGGGTGCTGCTCGGCGAGCACGAACGCGAGCTTCGCGCCGCCGGCCTCGAGCAGGCCCCACGTCTCGTCGGCGTACAGCACGCGCGCGTCCGGCACCGTGCGCTGCCACCAGTCCAGCGCGGCGGCGATGTCGGGCACGGGCTGGGCGACGTGGTCGAATTTCACGATCCGCACGATACGCGCTACATTGCGCGGGTCGACCGATAGCCGTAGCCGCCTTCAGCACGGTTTTGCGCCCACATAGCGCAGACTTGAGGCGGGGTCCGTGAGCGTCGACAGCCCCCCTGCGGGGGCCGCACTTTGCTGTGCTATCCTGGCGAGTCCGCGCCTTGCAGGCCGACGGCCGCGGCGCTGCCCCCCGAATGATCGCCCTCTCCGACCCCTTGAGGAGTCGCCGCCTTGCCCCTTGTTGACGCCCCCCGGACGCGCCGGAGCTTCGCGCGTCTGAACCGAGTTCAAGATGTCCCGAACCTCATCGACATCCAGCGCCGCTCGTTTGCGTGGCTGACCGACCCTGAGAAGGGTGGTCTGCGCGAGACCATCTCGGACATCTCGCCGATCGAGGACTACACCGGCAACCTCGCCGTCGACTTCGGCGAGTTTCACTTCGACGATCCCGTCGCCTCCATCGAGGAGTGCCGCGAGAAGGACCTCACCTACGCCCGCCCGCTGACCGTCACCGTCGCGTTCGTCAACCGCGAGACCGGTGAGATCCGCGAGCAGTCGGTGTTCATGGGCGACTTTCCGTGGATGACCGAGCGGGGCACGTTCATCATCAACGGCACGGAGCGCGTCGTCGTCACGCAGCTCGTCCGTTCGCCGGGCGCGTACCTCATGGAGGCCAAGGACCGCGAGAAGCAGGTCTTCATCGCGAACCTCATGCCGGCTCGCGGCTCGTGGCTCGAGCTCGAGATCGACAAGAAGGGCAAGGTCTTCGTCCGCATCGACCGCAAGCGCAAGCTGCCGGTCACCGTGCTGCTGCGCGCGATGGGCTACGCCACCGATGAGGAGATCATCAACCTCTTCGACAACAGCCTCTACATCCGCAACACGATCGACGCCGACACCGAGCCGACGAAGACCGAGGAGGGCGCGCTCGTCGAGCTGTTCACGACGCAGCGCCCCGGCGAGCCGCCGTCGGTCGCCAACGCGCGTGCGCTGCTGCACCCGCTCTTCTTCGATCCCAAGCGCTCCGACCTCACGCGCGTCGGGCGCTACAAGCTCAACGCGCGCCTGGGCCTCGAC
>DASQDO010000284.1:0-4246 GCA_035634135.1 Actinomycetota bacterium | reverse complement strand
CGTCGACGCGGAGCCACGCCGAGCTCGACGAGGCCGAGGACCTCGACGAAGGGGACCCGGCCGACCTCGCTCGCCGCTACGCCGAGCTGCGTACGTCGCTTCCCGGGCTGAACGTGCTCGGAGGGTGCTGCGGCACCGACCACCGCCACGTCGCCGCGATAAGGGACGCCTGCGCCGGCTGAGCTTGACCTGTCGAGAGAACGTCGCCTAACGTCGCGGGCATGCCCGTATTCGAGACCGTCAAGGTCGGCGCGATCCAGGCCTGCCCCGTGATCCTCGACGCCGACGCGACGATCGACAAAGCGCTCGGCCTTCTGCACCGCGCGGCGGACGAGGGCGTCCAGCTGGCCGTCTTCCCCGAGACCTTCGTCTCGGTTTATCCCAGCGGCGCGTGGGGGCATCGCGCGTCCCGGTTCGGCGGCTTCGACGAGATGTGGGAGCGCCTCTGGGCTTCGTCCGTCGAGGTCCCCGGTCCCGCCGTGGACAAGCTGCTCGCCGCCTGCGCGGAACGCGGGATCCACTGCGCGATCGGAGTGAACGAGCGAGAGCTCGAGCGCCCCGGCTCGCTCTACAACACGCTCTTGCTGATGGGCCCCGGCGGGTTGCTCGCCAAGCACCGCAAGCTCGTCCCCACGATGCACGAGCGCCTCTTCCACGGGACGGGGGACGGTACCGATCTCGACGTGGTCGAGACCGAGCTCGGACGCGTCGGAGGTCTGATCTGTTGGGAGAACCGGATGCCCCTCGCGCGCTACGAGCTGTACGGCAAGGGCGTGCAGATATGGGTCGCGCCGACGGCAGACGACTCGGACGGATGGCTGGCGAGCATGCGTCACATCGCACTCGAGTCGGGTGCGTTCGTCGTCAGCGCTCCGCAATACATAGATCGGGACGCTTTCCCCGCCGACTTCCCGGTTCGCCTGCCCGACGACGAGGTCTTCGGCCGCGGGGGAGCGGCGATCGTCGAGCCGCGTGGTGGTGAGGTCGTCGCCGGCCCCCTCTACGGCGAGGAGGGCATGGTCACGGCGGAGATCGACCTGAAGGTGGGACTGCACGCGAAGAGGTGGTTCGACGTAGTCGGCCACTACAAGCGCCACGACTCAGGTATCTCTCGACCGGACCCAGGAGGTGCTGGATGGCAGAGTTCCCCGCTCTCGGACACGTCGCAGTAACCGTCACGGACATCGATCGCGGGCGCGAGTGGTACTCGCGGTTGTTCGGGTCGGAGCCGGCGCTGGACGAAGACGCCGGGAGCTTCTATCACGTGGTCTGGGCGCTCGGCGGGGGGACCTTGTTCGGTATCCACACGCATCCGCGCGAGAACGACCAACCCGACTTCAGCGAGTTCCGAACGGGCCTGGACCACGTGGCGTTCGCCGTATCGAGCCGTGCGGAGCTCGAGTCCTGGGCGACGCGTCTGAACGAGCTGGGCATCCAGCACGGTGGGATAGTCGACGCCCCCTACGGGTCGGGCTTGTCCTTCCGCGACCCCGACAACCTGCCTCTGGAGTTCTTCGCCCCGCCCTCCTAGTGATCCGCGGCTACGCCCTGGAGCTCGCCGACTCCTAGACGCGGGCTCGGCGGCACGCGGATCCGCCGGCCCGGCCCCTTCCCCTTCAGCCTTCGCCCCCGTGGGCACGAAGAGGATTCTCCGGGCGTGGGCCGCGGGCCTGGTCGCCGTGGCGTTCGTCGGTGCGTGTAGCGATGTGACCGGGTAACGCCCGGGCGTAGGGTCTGGCGGATGGAGACGGATGCAGCCCCGGCGACGATCCGTACGCCCGACCAGCGCCTTCGAGTCTTCGTCTCCTCGACCCTAGGCGAGCTCGCCGACGAACGGAAGGCCGCGCGCAGGGCGGTCGAGCAGCTGCGTCTGGCGCCGATCATGTTCGAGCTCGGCGCCCGTCCGCACCCCCCGCGCGCGCTCTACCGCTCGTATCTGGAGCAGTCCGACGTGTTCATCGGGATCTACTGGCAGCGCTACGGCTGGGTCGCGCCCGACATGGACGTCTCGGGGCTCGAAGACGAGTACCTCCTCGCGCAGGGGATGCCGCAGCTCGTCTACGTGAAGCGCCCGGCCCCCGACATGGAGCCGCGGCTACGGGACATGCTCGCGCGGCTCCAAGAGGAGGATGCGACCTCGTACAAGCCGTTCTCGGACGCCGCGGAGCTCGAGAGGCTGCTCGTCGACGACCTAGCGATCCTCCTGACGGAGCGTTTCGACCGCAGCCAGCGACCCAGCGCGCCGGCGGCGGTCTCGACGAACCTGCCGGCGCCCGCCTCCGACTTCGTGGGAAGGGGAGACGTGCTGGAGACGTTGGGGAGCCTGCTCGCGGCCGACGACGTTCGACTCGTCACGCTCACGGGGGCCGGAGGAGTAGGCAAGACGCGCCTCGCCATCGAGTCCGCGCGGGCGCAGACGGAACGATTCGAAGACGGCGTGTTCTTCGTCGACCTCGCGGAGCAACGTACGCCCGACGGCGCCTACGCCGCCATTGTTCACTCCGTCCCGATGGACCGCGTCACCGAGGATCCGCCCCTCCAATGCCTGAAGGGCGCCTTGCGCGACCGCCACGTGCTCTTGGTGCTCGACAACTTCGAGCAGGTGCTGCCCGCAGCGGCAGGGATCGCGCAGCTTCTCGAGAGCTGCCCGCGGCTCCACGTGCTGGCGACCAGCCGGGCGGCGCTCAACATCCGGGGTGAACGCAGGTTCGACGTCCCACCGTTGTCGCTGCCGCCCGACGCCCCCGCGTCGGCGAGGGCCGCGCTCGAGTACGAGGCGGTCCGGCTCTTCCGCGACCGCGCGGCCGCGGTGCGACCCGACTTCGAGGTCACCGACGCCAACGCGGCCGACGTCGCGGCCATCTGCGCGCAGCTCGACGCCCTTCCGCTCGCGATCGAGCTCGCGGCGGCGCGCCTGAACCTCTTCGCGGTCGACGAGCTGCGCACGCGGCTCGAGAAGCACGTCCCGGTCCTCGGCGGCGCCGCCCACGACGTGCCCCGACGCCAGCAGACGTTGCGCGACACGATCGAGTGGAGCTACGACCTCCTGAAGGAGGACGAGCGGACGCTGTTCCAGCTGTGCTCGGTGTTCTCCGATGCTTCGCTCACGGACGTCGAGGCGACCGCGGCCCGCGTCGAGTCGCTGACCGTCGACGTCGTCGACGCGCTGGCGCGCCTCGTCGACAAGAGCCTCGTCCGCACCGTCACGGGGGCCGAAGGACGACCCCGGTTCTCGATGCTCCAGACGATCCGCGACTTCGCGACGGAGCAGCTCGACGCCCGGCAGGAGCTCGCGGACGTGATCCGGCGCGCTCACGCGGAGCACTACGCGGAGGTCGCGGACCGATTGCGCGCCGCGGCACGCGCGCAGGGCCGCGACGCCGTCCTCGCGTCTCTTTCGAGCGAGCTCGGCAACCTGCGAACCGCGTGGTCGTTCTGGGGCGAGCACGCCGACGTGGATCGCCTGGACGCCCTGCTCGAGCCGCTGTGGGGTTACTACGACGCCCGCGGGAACTACCGCGCGGCGATGGAGCTCGCAGAGGAGCTGCTCCGTGTCCTGGCCGGCCAGCCCGAGACGCCCGAGCGGATCCGGGACCAGCTCGCGGTCGAGACCGCGCTGGCGCGATCGCTGATCGCGGCACGGGGATTCTCCTCCGAGTCCGAGCGCAAGATCGCCGAGATCTTCGGCCGAGCTGAGTCTGCGGGGGCCGACCATCGCTTCCCCGCGCTCCGCACTCTCGCCTGGTTCCACCTGTTGCGTGCGGAGTTTCCCGAGACTGCCGAAGTCGCGGTGCGCCTGCTTGCGCTCGCCGACAAGGAAGGGGACGCGGCGTTCCAGTCCGAGGCGCACCTGGTGTTCGGCGTGACGAGGCTGTGGGTGGAGGACATGCCGGCAGCGCTCCATCACGTCGACGAAGCCCTGCGATACGCGGAGGGCGCGCGCCCCGGCCTCGTCCGGTTGCGCGTGGGGCCCGACCCGAGGGTCCTGTCGCTCGTGGTCTCGGGACTGATCAAGTGGTCCGGCGGCTACCCGGAGCAGGCGCTTGCCCGGGCGGCGAGCGGCGTGGAGCTCGCGAGGGAGATCGACCATCCGTACTCGCTCGCGTACGCCCTGTTCCACGCGGGCCTCCTGGACCTGTGGTCCGCGGACCTGGGTGTCCTGACGGAACGCGCGAACGAGCTCCTGGAAGTGGCGACCAAACACGACTACCCGATCTGGCGAGCGCTTGCCCACGTGCTGCACGGC
>DASQDO010000283.1:0-5618 GCA_035634135.1 Actinomycetota bacterium | reverse complement strand
GCACTCTCCGGCCGTGGCCCGCGCGAGCAGCGTCTTGCCGCACCCGGGGGGGCCGTAGAGAAGGATCCCGCCCCCGCTCTTGCGCCCGTAGCGCTCGTAGAGATCGGGACGCGAGAACGGCAGCACGATCGCGCGGTTGATCGCCTTCTTCACGTCGTCGAGCCCGCCGACCCGGTCGAACGTCGTCGAGACGACCTCCTTCTCCCACGGGGAGGCTGGGCCGTCCGGCACGTCGTCGGCACGCACCATCGGCGCGCGCTGAGCCACGAGCCCGTCGACCCGTGCCTGGAGCGCCGCGAGCCCCTCGACTACTCCAGCCGTGCGCGCGGCCTCGAGGAACCCCTTGGCGAGGTCGGCGCGCTCCGCGTCCACCGCGACGTGGCCGGCCCACAACGCCGACGCGTCGGAGAGCTGCCCCCGGGCGAGCAGGGTCTCGAACTCGTTGAGGGCCTCGGTCACGTAGCCCTCGCGCACGAGCTCTTCGGCGAGGAGCTCTCGCAGCGTCGTGTCGTCGGGCGACGCCTCGACCGCGCGGCGGAGCGAATCGATGCGGTCGTTCACAGGTCGTCCTTGCCGAGCTTGTAATAGCGCCGGAGCAGCGGGGGCACGACCCAGCTGTAAACGACGACGACGAGGTAGCACAGCGAGAGCATGGCGGCGATGGTCACCAGGCCGGCTGCCCGGAGCCCGAAGAAGATGGCGATCCAGGCGAGCCAGATCTTGCCCGGGCCGACCTTCTCGATGAACCACATCGGTCGCAGCAGCGGGTTCCTCAGGTACTTCGCCTGCCGGCCGAGGTCGCGCAGGTTCTCGTCGCCGGGGTCGATCGACGCGGACGTCAGATGGTGTTTCGTGGCGCGCCCGATCGAACCGTCTTCCAGGAGGTACGAGCCCGTCAGCGCGTGCAAATGAGGGTCCTCGGGCGCGTGGGCGAGGCCCGCCGCGCTGATCTCCCGCGCCGCCTTCGTGTCGCCGGCCAGGTACGCGATCTTCGACCGGACCTCGGCGACGAGCGGGTCCTGCGGCCTGACCGCGGCGGCCTTCGACGCGAGCTTGCCCGCCTTGTCGAGCTGGCCGTCCTCGGCGACTAGCATGGCGTAGCGCGCTAGAAGATGAGCGTCCTCGGGCACGCTCTGCAGACCCGCGAGGAACGCCTTCTCGGCCGCCGGCCGGTCACCTCGATTCCAGTGGACGATCCCGAGCACCTCGAGGAGGCGGTGGTCGCGAGGGTCCAGGGCGAGCCCGTCCTCGGCCGCCTGCCGCGCCTCCTCCCATCGCCGGAGCTGGGTGTGGGCGGCGGCCCGGAGCAGGAAGGCGTCGGGACTCGTGGTCGCTGCGGGCCCCGCGTCCGCGAGCGCGTCGAGCACCTTCTCGGGGCGTCCCATCGAGAGCCAGTGGCGCGCCTGCGCCAGGCTGCGGTCGAGCCGTTCGAAGGTCTCGCTCACACCTGCTCCATCAAGGCGACGGTGACCGCGGCCTGCACGAGGATGCCTACCAGCCACGCGCCGAACCCCGGCCCCCACATCGGCGCGGGCTCGGTGCCGCGGACGATCTCGAACCGGCGCCACGGGCCCTTCAGCCACGAGAGGAAGAGGAAGTGGACGAGGACGCCTCCGGCCCGCACTCCGAGCCGGGAGTACCGGCGCGCCGCCTCCGCGTCTTCGACGTTGGTGCCGATCAGGTAGGCGCCGAGGGCGAACAGCGCGAGGGCGGCGACGCCGGCGACGAGGACGCGGCGTGCGGCCTCGGGGGCGTGCAGCCTGAGCGCGTTGAGGAAGGCGATGATCGTCGCCGGCACGATCCCGCCGAAGAACGCGACGTAGAAGTTCGAGTCGGGCCTCCACGGCGCGGGGTCGTAGGCCGGGGTGCCGGTGACGGTCGGCCGGAACAGCTCGGGGTCCGGCCGCCCCGTTGAGCCCGCCATCTCGCGCCTCCCACTCCCACTACTAGGCCTGTGAACGGGCGGAATCTTACCGAGCGGCGACGGCGAACAGCCGTGCCGGCTCGGCCTTGCCCTTCAGCGCGATCCCGGCCCGCTCGGCCGGCGGGGGAGCCGCACGCAGCAGCCGGCGCCGCCGCTCGTCATGCCGAGAACCATAGTCGCCGTAGGGTGGCGGCATGGGGCTCTCGGACCGCGCCGCGGCGTTCTTCGACTCGTATCTGAAGGCGTTCGAGGCATTCGACCCGGAGGCGATCGCGGCGCACTTCGCCTACCCCTTCCACATGACCAGCGACGGCGACGAGGTCGGGCTGACGGCGGTTCCCGACGAGGCCACGTGGCGGGCCGAGATCGGCCGTCTCGTCTCGTTCTACGGGGACGTCGGCGTCGCCTCGGCGCGGATGCTGGACGCGTCCTCGACCGAGCTCTCGCCCCGGGTCGAGCACGCCGCGATCCACTGGCAGCTCCAGGACTCGGCCGGTACCGACCTGTACGACTTCCACGGCGTGTACACGCTCGCCGAGGTGGCCGGGGAGACGCGGATCGTGGCGCTCGCGCACGACGAGATCCCCCGGGCGCTGGCCTTCGCCACCCGCGGCTGAACAATTCTTCGAGCTTTTTTCCGGCGGCGTGTCGATTCCGGCCGCCGCCGTTCGTGTCGGGCACGAGAACGGGGAGAAGCCCCGGCACCGAGAGCAGGAGGACCACCATGACGCAGTACCTGATGGCAGTGCATCACGACTTCGACGCCCCGCTCCCGGCGGACATGGAGCAGATCTACGCCGACGTCGACGCCTTCAACAAGAAGCTCACGGATGCCGGGGCGTGGGTCTTCGGCGGAGGCCTCGAGGCGCCGTCGACCGCGACGGTCCTGCGGGCCGAGGGCGGCGAGATCCTCACGACCGACGGTCCCTTCGCGGAGGTCAAGGAGCACCTCGGCGGCTTCTGGGTCATCGAGGCCCCCGACCTCGACGCGGCGCTCGAGTGGGGGTCGCAGGCGGCGGTCGCGTGCCGCAACCCGATCGAGGTCCGTCCGTTCCAGGCCGAGTAGCGGGCCGGATGGCAGGGGTCGGCCCCGACGAGGTAGCGGCGGTCTTCCGTGCCGAGTCCGCCAGAGCGGTTGCGAGCCTGGTCCGCTTCTTCGGTGATTTCGACGTCGCCGAGGAGGCGGTCCAGGACGCGATCGAGGTCGCGCTCCAGCGGTGGACGGACGGCGGCCTCCCACCGAGCCCGGCCGGCTGGATCATCACGACGGCGCGCAACCGCGGCATCGACCGGCTTCGCCGCGAGGCGTCGCGCGACGACCGGCACCGGCAGGCCGCGTTGCTCCACGCGGAGAGCCAACCGACGGAGGTGGACCCCGTGGGCGACGACCGTCTCCGGCTGATCTTCACGTGCTGTCACCCCGCGCTCGCACCGCACGCGCAGGTCGCGCTCACGCTCCGACTGATCGCGGGGCTACAGACGCACGAGATCGCACGCGCTTTCCTAGTCGCGGACGAGACCATGGCGCAGCGGCTGGTGCGTGCGAAGAACAAGATCCGGGCCGCGCGCATCCCGTACCGGATCCCCGAAGACGCGGAGCTGCCGAACCGGCTGCGCCCGGTCCTCGCGGTCGTCTACCTGATCTTCAACGAGGGCTACGTCGCGGCGGCGGGGGACCGTTTGGTGCGCGAGGACCTGTGCGCCGAGGCGATCCGGCTCGGGCGCCTGCTCGTCGAGCTGATGCCCGACGAGCCGGAGGCGAAGGGGCTGCTCGCGCTGATGCTGCTGACCGAGGCGCGCCGGCCCGCACGGGTCGCACCGGACGGGTCGCTCGTGCGGCTCGCCGACCAGGACCGGGCGAAGTGGGACCACGACCTCGTGCGCGAGGGACACGGGCTCGTGCGCGCCTGCCTGCGCCGCAACGCGCCGGGCCCGTACCAGGTGCAGGCCGCGATCGCCGCCGTCCACGCGGACGCGCCGTCCGCCGAGGAGACCGATTGGTCGCAGATCGTGCGGCTCTACGACCTGCTGCTCGAGCTGGCGCCGACGCCGGTGGTCGCGCTGAACCGGGCGGTCGCAGTCGCGGAGGCCGAGGGGGCCGCGGCCGGGCTCGCGATCGTCGACGAGCTCGACCTCGACGGCTACCACCTCTTCCACTCGACGCGGGCCGAGTTGCTGCGGCGTCTCGACCGCCGTGACGAAGCGGCTGCCGCTTACCGGCGTGCGCTCGACGCGACCGAGAACGCAACCGAGCGCGCCCACCTCGAACGGCGGCTCGCGAGCCTCTAGCGGCCGGGACGCAGGTCGACCCGTCGCAGCAGCTGCGCGTTGATCGCCACGACGATCGTGGACACGGACATCAGCACCGCTCCGAGCGCGGGGGAGAGCGTGACTCCGGCCCAGGACAAGACGCCGGCGGCCAGCGGGATCGCGAACGCGTTGTAGCCCGTCGCCCACACGAGGTTCTGGACCATCTTGCGGAACGACGCCTTCGAGAGCTCGACGACGCCGGTCACAGAACGGGGGTCGTCGGACGCCAGGATCACGCCCGCGGACTCGATCGCGACGTCGGTCCCCGCGCCGATCGCGATGCCCACGTCGGCTCGGGCCAGCGCCGGCGCGTCGGTCACGCCGTCGCCGACCAGCGCGACGCGGTGACCGCGTGCCTGGAGCTCGGCGACCTTCGAGTCCTTGTCCTCCGGAAGCACCTCGGCGAAGTACTCGTCGACGCCGAGCTCGGCCGCCACCGACGCGGCGACCTCGCGGGCGTCGCCGGTGATCATCGCCACCTTGACGCCTCGTGCGTGCAGGCTCGCGACCGCCTCGTGCGACTCGGCGCGCACGGCGTCCTCGAGCGCGAACGCGGCGTGGACCTTGCCTCCTTCGAGCAGGAACAGGACCGATGCCCCGCGCTCCTTCCACGCGGTGACCTCGTCTTGCAGGTCGCCGGGGACGTCGGCCCCCATGTCCTCGAGCAGCTTCGGCCCTCCGACCGCGAGCGTCCGGCCGTCGACCCTCGCCTCGACGCCGCGGGCGGTCATCGAACGGAATTCCGTGGCGCGGGGGAGCGTGCCGCGTTCTTCCGCTGCGCGGACGATCGCACGGGCGAGCGGATGCTCGCTGTCGGACTCGACCGCTCCGGCGAGCGCGAGGGCTCCGCCGGCGTCTCCGTCTGCCGCGGCGACGCCGGTCACGCGGTGCTGCGCGGCGGTCAGCGTGCCGGTCTTGTCGAACAGCACTACGTCGACGGTACGCATCCGCTCGAGCGCGAGGCGGTCCTTGACGAGGATCCCGTTGCGGGCCGACAGCGCCGTCGAGATCGAGACCACGAGCGGGATCGCCAGGCCGAGAGCGTGAGGGCACGCGATCACGAGCACGGTCACGGTTCGCTCGACCGCAGTGCGCTGCTCGCCGAAGAGCGTCCACGCTACGTACGTGACGAGCCCCGCAAGCGTCGCGGCGTAGAAGAGGAACGCGGCCGCGCGGTCCGCGAGGGCCTGGGCCCTCGAGCGCGATCCCTGCGCCTCCTGCACGAGCCGCTGGATGCCTGCGAGCGCGGTCTCGTCGCCGACCGCGTCGACGCGCACCCGGATCGCGGAGTCGGTAGCCACCGTCCCCGCCGTGACGCGGTCGCCTGCAGACTTCGCGACCGGCCGCGACACGCCGGTGAGCATCGACTCGTCGACGTCCGCCC
>DASQDO010000282.1:0-7599 GCA_035634135.1 Actinomycetota bacterium | reverse complement strand
CGCCGACGAGGACGACGAGGACGAACGCGAGCGACAGCAGGACCGAGAGACCCGGCGCCCCTCCCACCCCGGTGATCGACCACCGGAACCCGTCGATGATGCCGACGAGCGGGTTGAGCCCGTAGAGCACCCTCCACTCGTCCGGGATCTGGTCGGCCGAGTAGACGACCGGCGACGCGAAGAAGAGCATCTGCACGAGGAACGGGACGACGAAGCGGATGTCCCGGAAGCGCGCGTTGAGTATCGAGAGCCAGACCCCCAACGCGAGCGCGAGCAGGACGGCCATGAAGAGGAACAGCGGGAACAGGAGGAAGGGAAGGCCGAACCCGACGCCGTAGACGAGCATCAGGACCAGTAAGACGACGAACGCGATGGCGAAGTCGATCACGCCCGGCAGGACGGACGACATAGGCAGGAGCAGCCGCGGGAAATAGATCTTGTGGATGAGGTTCTGGTTCCCGACGACCGAGTTGCTCGCGGTGACGACCGCGAGCGAGAAGTAGGTCCACGGGAGCAGCGCGCTGTAATAGAAGACCGGGCCGGGGATCCCTTCGGTGGAGAGGTCGAGCAGGTTCCCGAAGAAGACCGTGAACAGGATCATCGCCGCGAAGGGCTGGAGCACGGCCCACGCGGACCCGATCAGCGTCTGCTTGTAGCGGACATTGACGTCGCGCCAGACGAAGAAGAACAGCAGCTGCCGGTACGACCAGAGCTCCGCCAGCTCGAGGTCGAACAGGCCACCCTTCGGGACGATGTGGACCGTGCGCGCCGCTGACGACTGGGGGGCCGTCTGAGTGGTCAAGTCACCATCCTTTTAGCGTTGGATACTACCGACGTGCCCAGTGATCCCGTGAGGCTCCTCGTTTTCGCTCACGCTCTCCAGGGCCGGGGGACGGAGAGAGGGCTCGTGCGCCTGCTCGCCGAGCTGGATCGGTCGGTCGTCACACCGGAGCTCGCGATCGCGTCCGCACGCGGGGAGTTCCTCGCGTCGGTGCCGGACGACGTGGTCGTGCACGATCTCGGGATCGGGGACCGCCGGACCTCGGCTGCGCTGCCCGCTCTCGCGAAGCTCGTCCGCTCGCGCGGTCCCGACTGCGCGATGGGCGTGCACATCTCGGCCGGCCGGGTCGTGTCGGCGCTGCGGCTGTTCCGTCCGCGGCTCCCGGTGATCTGCATGGAGGCCGACCCGTTCACGCGGATCGAAGGAGACAAGGGGAACCTCGCGCTGCGGAAGACCGCGTCGCGCGCCACGTACCGGCTCGCGAGCCACGTCGTGGCGGCGTCGGACGTCGTCGCCGACGACCTCGTGACGCACCTCGGCGTCGACCGCCGCAAGATCACGGTCATCCCGCTGCCGTCCGTCGACGACGCGGTCTTCTCGCTGGCACGCGAAGCCCTGGACGAGCCCCCGTTCGACAGCCCGGACGGGCCCATCGTCGTGACCATCGGGAACATGTTCGCCCACAAGGACCAGGCCACGTTGCTTCGTGCGTTCGCCGGAGTGATCGCCGAGATCCCGGCCCATCTCGTCCTGATTGGAGAGGGCCCGATGCGCGACCCGCTCGAGGAGCTGGCGAACGAGCTCGACATCGCGGAGCGCGTGCGGTTCGCCGGCTTCCAGGACAACCCGTTCAAGTACCTCGCGCGCTCGTCCGTCTTCGTGTCGCCGTCGGAGGCCGAGGGGTTCGACATCTCGCAGATCGAGGCGATGGCGTGTGGCCTTCCGGTAGTCGTCACCGACGCCCCGCGCTTCAAGGCCGTCGACGACGGCCGCACGGGGTTGCTGGTGCCGCCGCGCGATCCCTCGGCTCTGTCGGATGCCGTCCTGCGGGTCCTCCGTTCGCCGGAGCTCGCGGCCCGGCTGGGCGAGAACGCGCGCGCCGCCGCGCTGGAGTTCACCAGCGCCAAGATCGCGAGACGTTACGAGGAGCTGATCCGCACCGTGGTGCACGGACGCTCCTAGACGGCGGCGAGCGTCATCTCGTAGCCGCGGAGGTACTCGAGCGCGACGCGATCCCACGCCAGGGTCTCGCGTAGCTTCTTCGTCCCCTCCCGCCAGGCCCGCGCCTTCTCCTCGTCCGCCGCGTTCAGGAGCCCTTCGCTGATCGACTTGGCCTCGAGCGCCACGAGCTCGCCGGCCGAATGGGCTTCCACGAGGTGGCCCATGTTGGTGCCGTTCGTGACGATCACCGGCGTGCACAGGGCGATCGCTTCGCGGATCGGCCGCGGAGGGCCGTCCCAGCGGCTGGGGAAGACGAGGCAGCGCGCGTCGACGAGCAGCCGCGACCGCTCTTCGTCGGGGACCTCGCCCAGCAGCTCGACGTGGCTGGACAGCTCCAGGTCCCTCTTGACCTTCTTCCAGTACCCGACGCTCCTCTTGTCGGGGTGGCCGGCGACCACCAGCGGCAGCGTCAGCCCCTGCCGCCTCGCCAGGCGGTAGCCCTCCACGAGCACGTCGATGCCCTTCTGGGTGATGTCGTTCCTCCCGAAGAACAACAGGTAGTCGCCGACCGCGTCGGACGCGGTCGCGCCACCGGGCGGCGGGAAGAGGCCCAGCGTCGCTTCGAAGTGCGTCGTCGGTTGCAGGTAGTGCACCGACGCCCAGTACTCCTCTTCGGAGAAGAAGTGCGCGACGTGGTTGACGCCCCTGAGCGTCGGCCTCAGCAGCGCCAGGTAGGGGACCTTCTTCCACACGGAACGCCCGAGGTGCAACGGCATCAGCTGCGCGAGGGGCGAGACGACCGTGGGGACGACGGCGCCGGCCTTGCGCCGGCCGGCCCATTCGACGCCGATCTGCGCGGGCAGGAAGAGGCCCCAGGTGTGGACGAGATCGACGGTCCCGTACAGGGAGCGGAATCGTTCGGGCCGGACGACCCCGACGTCGCGCAGCCCGTCGGTCTCCTCCCCCTCGCGGGCGATGAGGACGACTTCGTGTCCGAGGCCGGCGAACTCGGAGGCGAGCCAGCGGACGTCGCGTGGGTACCCCCCGGACCGGAGCGCGTCCAGATAGAGGAGGGCGATCTTCATACCGTGGGGGCGGCCGGCAGCACTTTCGCGATAGTAGTGCGAGCATTCGCCCTCCCGTAACCTTCACCCTCGATGAAGCACGAGATCTCGGAGATCCTCGCTCTCGTGGGCGAGAATGTGCGTGTCCTGCACGCGCCCGCGGGCACGGCCGGAGCGGGGACGACGGGCGGCGGCGACATCGACTGCATGGTCACCGGGCTCGACCCGGCGTGGCCCCTGCGTCTCCCGCCGGGATGGCGGCTGTGCCAGTGCCTGCAGTACGACGTCACGGGGTGGTCGTGGATCGTCGAAGGAGAAGACGACGGCCCCGTCGCGATCGACACCCTCGACGACCGCGCGGGGCTGGGCAAGTACGGGTTCCCGACGTCGGCGTTGCGTGCCTCGGGCGACGGCACGGGGGCCGGGATCGACGCGGCCTACCTGGTCGCCAAACGGATCTACAAGCGGCTGTTCGACCCGGCGGACTGGCGCGCGGCGTCCGAGCTCGCGCGTTCGGACCCCGTGTCTTTCGAACGCGCTCTGCACGAGACGTTCGGGCCCGCGGTTGCGGAGGCTCTCGGCGCGAGCGTGACTCGCGGCGTTCCGCCCGGCGAGGCGACGGCGCGCCGCGCGCGCCGCGCTCAATTCCGGCGCCGCGTCCGGACGCCGGCGCGTGCCCTGTCCCTGCTCGGCATGTCGGCGGCGCGCCTGTGGCGCCGCGTCGCGCGCCCGACCGGGATGTACGTGGTCCTGAGCGGCCCCGACGGGACCGGCAAGTCGTCGGTGGCCGACGGCCTCCTGCGAACGACCAAGCCCCTGTTCCGCCGCTCCTACCGCGCGCACTGGCGTCCCGGAATCCTGCCGCGGCCGGGGGCGGTCGTCGGGCGAGAGGAACGCGACGCCACGAACCCGCACGCCACCGTCGCGCGACCGGCCCCCGTCTCGGTCCTGTTCCTCTTGTACTACTGGCTCGACTACGTCCTCGGGTCGGCGTTGTCCGTCCTTCCGCGGCGGATCCGCACCACGTTCGTCCTGTTCGAGCGCGGGTGGTGGGACATAGCGATCGACCCGCTGCGCTACCGCCTCGACGTCCCGGAGTGGCTGGTCGTCGCGCTCGGCAGGATGCTCCCGCGGCCCGACCTGATCGTCACGCTCGAAGGTGACCCGTCCGTCCTGCTGGCGCGCACGCAGGAGATCTCTCGTGAAGAGATCGTCCGGCAGTCGCGCGCGTGGAGGGACCTCTCCGAGCGGGTCGAGCGAGTCACGTTCGTCGACGCGTCCGGGTCCTACGAAGAGGTCCTGCGCGACGTCCACCTCACGATCACGCGCTGGCTGGAGGACCGCGCTCTGCGGAGGCTCGGCCACGGCTGGGTGTCGCTGCCCACCCGCGAGGACCCGCGCTGGGTGTTGCCCCGCGGCCCCCGGCGCGTAGCCGTGCGCGCCGCCGCGCTGTACCAGCCCGTCACGCGCTCGGGACGCCTCGGCTGGGGGCTGGGGCGCCTCCTCGCGCGGGCCGGCGGGTGGCGGGGCCTTCCCCGCTCCGCGCCCCCTCCTCGCGCTGCCCTCGAGGCCCTGGGCCCGGCCCTCGTCCGCGGGGACACGGTCGCCTCGTCCCGCTCCAACCATCCCGGGCGGTTCGCGCTGATGCTGGTCAACGAGCGCGGCATCCCCGACCGTGTCGCCAAGGTCGTGACCGACGGGCCGGCCGCGTTCCTCGACAGGGAGGCGGACGTGCTCGAGAGGTACGCGGGGTTCCTGCCGCCGCCCCTCGCCGCGCCGTCGGTCGTCGCGCGGACGCCCCGAGCGATCGTCTTCGCGTCGGTCGACTGGAAGCTGCGCCGGGAGCCGTGGCGGCTCGCGCCGGACGTCGCCCGCGCTCTGGGCGCGTTCTACCGCGCGGCCGAAGGCACCGAGGCGGGGGGGCCGGCGCACGGCGACTTCGCCCCGTGGAACCTCCTGCAGACGAGGACGGGATGGGTGCTGATCGACTGGGAGCACTTCGCGGAGGAGGACGTCCCGTTCTACGACCTGTGGCACTACTTCGTGCAGGGTCACGCTCTCCTCGGCCGCCCTTCCGCCGACGAGATCCTTCGTGCACGGTCCGGCGTAGGAGACGTCGGCGCTGCGCTCGCGGCTTGCGCGGAGGGAGCGCGGCTCCCCGTCGATCTGGCCGCGGCGTCGCTCGAGGCCTACCTGTCACGGACCTCCGCACAGATGGACTTGAAGAGAGAGGACGGTCGCGCGGGGCTGTCCGCGCGGACCACGTTGTTGCAACGGCTCAGGTCGGACGCTTGAAGATCCTGGCGTTCGCGTACGCCTGCGAGCCCGGCAAGGGATCGGAGCCGGGGGCCGGGTGGATGCTCGTCCGGAACCTCGCGACGTTCGGCGAGGTGTGCGTGATAACCCGCGCCAACAACCGTGAGGCGATCGAGGCGCGGTCGGCGGACGACGACGACCTCGCGGGCGTGCGCTTCGTCTACGTCGACCTCCCGGCCTGGGCGCGTTCGTGGAAGAAGGGCATGCGCGGCATGCGCCTCTACTACGTCCTCTGGCAACTGGCCGCCCTGCGTGCGGCCCGGCGTCTCGAGGCGAGCGAACGATTCGACTGCGTGTGGCATCTCACGATCGCCAACGTGTGGCTCGGCTCGGCGGCCGCGCTCGCCGGGCCCCCGTTTCTCTACGGTCCCGTCGGCGGCGGCGTGAGAGCGCCTCTGGGCCTCGTCCCGTCGCTCGGCCTCAGGGGCGCGGTGTACGAGGCGCTCCGTGAAGTGGCGCGGCAGGGGTCGAGGTACCTGAACCAGCTCGCGCGGGTCTCGTGGCGCAACGCGTCCGTGATCCTGGTCCAGAACGAAGAGACGCGCCGCTGGCTGCCCACGCGTCACCGGAGGAAAGCCGTCGTCTACCAGAACGCCGCGGTCGAAGGCGTCGATCTCGAGTCGGCCGTAGGGGGGCCGGGGCGTACCGCCGTCTTTGCCGCGCGCCTGATCGCCTGGAAGGGAGGCGCCCTCGCCATCCGGGCGATCGCTCGCTCGCCGCAGTGGAGGTTGATCGTGTGCGGGACCGGTCCGGACGAGGACAGGCTCAAGCGGCTGGCCGAGAAGCTGCGGGTCGGTGACCGCGTCGACTTCCGCGGACGGGTCCCGCAAGAGCAGCTCTTGTCGCTCTACGCGACGGAGGCCGACGTCTTCCTCTTCCCGAGCATCCACGACGATTCGCCGCTTGCCGTCGCGGAGGCGGTGGCCGCGGGCCTGCCGGTGGTGTGCCTCGACGTCGGGGGACCGCACCTCATCGCGGGGGACGCCGGGACCGTCGTGAGCAGCAGGGGCCGCGCGTCGAAGGTCGTGAAGGCGCTGGCGTCCGCGCTGGAGGAAGCTGCCGCGGGAGGCCCTCCGGACGCGGCCACGCGGCGGCGGGTGATGATGCACGACCGTAAAGAGGGTCTGTTAGACATCGTGACGAAAGCCCTTCCGCGATGAACAGGGGAGCAGCGGGACCGGTGACGTCCAGCGACATAGACGTGAGCGTCTTGACTCCGTCGTACGGGTACGGCCGCTACATCAGCAACGCTCTGGACAGCGCGATGGGCGGGCGTTCGCTCCGCATAGAGCACATCGTCCAGGACGCCTGCTCCGAGGACGACACGACGACGGTCCTCGAAAGGGCTCGCGACCGTTACGGAGACGCGGTCAAGTGGGCGATCGAGCCCGACAAGGGACAGTCGGACGCGCTCAACAAGGCCTTCAGCGTCGCCCAGGGGCGCTGGATCGGATGGCTGAACGCCGACGAGTTCTACCTGCCGAGAGGGCTGGACGAGCTCGTGGCCGCCGGTGACCGGACGGGGGCCGACGTCGTCTACGGGGACGCCGTCTTCGTCGACGCCGAAGGGCGGCTCATGCGGCTGAAGCCCCAGCATCGCTTCAACGAGTTCATCCTGCGCAACTACGGCGTCTTCATCTCCACGTGCGCGACGATCTTCCGCAGGTCGGCCTTGTGGCCCGACCCGTGGGACGTCCATCTCCGCCTGCTGATGGACCACGACATCTATCTGAAGCTCGCTCACAAGTCGGCGGAGTTCGCCTACGTCCCGTATCCGGTCGCCGCGTTCCGCGTGCACTCGGAGAGGGTCAGCGCCGAGCCCGACGCGTTCGGTGGGGACTACGCCATAGTCCAGGGCCGCCACGGCCGCGGCGGGACGATCGCCAAGGGGGCCGCCTGGCTGCTCCATGCCGTGTACAAGGCGACCTCGGGCGGCTACCGGCGGCAGAGACAGGCCAACTCGCTCGTCGGCGAGCCGATGGCGTGGACCGACCCCGGTGACGACGAGCGGGGCGTCGAGAGGCTTCTGCAGACCTGCTACGGCCGCTAGGCCAGCGTCCGGTATGCCTCGTCGACCGCGTGCACGTGGCGTTCCGGCGTCAGGTGCCGGCGCGCGAACTCGTGGGCCTGCGCGCCTAGCTCCGTGCACAGCTCGTCGTCTGCGCCCAGCAGCTCGATCTTTTCCGCCAGCGCGCCGGTGTCACCTGCGGGAGTGCTGAAGCCCCCGCCCTCGGACAGCAGCTCCGGCAGCCCGCCCATGTCCGAGACGAGGACCGG
>DASQDO010000281.1:0-1553 GCA_035634135.1 Actinomycetota bacterium | reverse complement strand
TGCCGTCGAGCGAGCACGGTGGGATCGTGAGCGGCTCGACGACCGTGAACGTCACGGGCTCCTGCACGTCGGTCCGCGGAGTGGCGACCTCGGTCCCCGCCGGGACGACGACGGGCTCGGGCTGGGGCGCCGACAGCCGGAACGTCACGTCGACGGTCGCGGCCGTCGGCGGGAAGCGGCGCACCCCGACGAGATCGAGGAGCTTGACGTAGAGCCGGTCGGGGACGCGGTTGAGCCGGTACAGGAGCTGGTCGACCATGAACGCGAACGTCTCGATGAGCGTCACGCCCGGGTCGGACACGTTGTGGTCGGTCCATTCCGGGCAGCGCTGCTGGACCATCCGCTTCGCCTCGTCCACGAGGTCCTGGAAGCGCCGGTCGTCGAGCGAGGGAGCGGGCAGCGTCACGCCGGCCCTCCCTCCGCGTCCGTCTCGCCGTCGCGAGGGATCACGTAGAACGGGAAGACGAGGTTGCGCGGGTCGTTCGACCCCTTGATCGAGTAGCCGATCTCGACGTCGATCGTGTCGCGGCGGTGCTCCGGGATCGTCGCGACGACGTGGACCACCTCGACGCGCGGCTCCCAGCGTTCGAGCGCTATGCGGACCTCGTGTGCGATGCGGCCGAGCGCGCTCTCGTCGGCCGACACGAAGACGAAATCGTGTATCCCGCATCCGAACTCCGGGCGCATGGGGCGCTCCATGTAGGCGGTCCCGAGGATCAGGCGCATCGCCTCTTCGATCTCGCGCTCGCGCGACACGAGAGCGATCGCGCCGTTGGGGTCCGCCCTGAGAGGGAAGGGCCACCCCGTCCCGACGAACTCCTCGCTCACGTCAGCCGCCGATCAGCACGTCGAACGCGCCGGAGACGATCACGGCACCGCAGCCGACGACGTCGCCGACGCGCGCCGCGGGACGCCCGCCGATCAGGACGGTCGGGCTGCCGCGTAGGACCGCGGTGGAGGGATGCGGAGGCGCCGGCGGTGGGAACGCGCACGTGTGCGGGTTCCCGACCGTGGCCGCGGGCAGGCCGCCGATGAGGACCGTGGGCACCCCCGGCCCCCCCAGGACCCCGGGATGGCTCGTCGCGTCTCCGGCTCGCGCGGCTGGACGCACGTGCTCCTCCTCTCAGTTGATCTTGACCGGACGTCCCTGGATGACCGTCGCCATGCCGGCCTTCAGCGTCAGCGCCATGCGCGCCTCGACGGCGACCTCGTTGCCCTGGATCGAGACCTTGTTGCCCTGCAGCGCGATCTCACCCGCGGGGCTCGCGACCGTGACGCCCTTCGCGCCGCTGATCGACACCTCTCCCTGCGAAGTCACGGTGATCCGCGTCGCCGCGACGTCGAGCTCGACGGCGAGCTTCGAGTCACCGGTCCGCACGAAGATCCCCTCGGAGCCGAACTTGTCGACGAGGTCGACGGAGTGGTGCCTGCGCGTCTCCATCCGGCGCACGTTGATCGTCCCGGACGCTTCGTCTACGAGCGGGACCGATCCCGTGTTCGGCACGTCCCTGCCGTTGTAGAGGCCGCCGACGACGTAGGGGCGGCCGAAGTCA
>DASQDO010000280.1:0-5623 GCA_035634135.1 Actinomycetota bacterium | reverse complement strand
GCGCCGACCGCGGTCCACAGCCGCGCCGCGGCAAGCGGGTCGCGCGACCGCGTCCGGACGAAAGCGTGCTGCATCTGCGTCTGCTCGCGCACCTGCTGGACCGCGGTGACGAACGCGACCTGTGGCTGTTGCTGCCGCTGCGCGACGACCGTCGCGCTGGGTTGGCCACCGGGCGCCTGTGCAGGAGCGGGCGCCTGCACAGGCGCCGGGGCCGTAACCGATCCCGGCCCGGGACCTGGAACCGGGTGGGGCGGCGGCAGGACCGGGATCGGAGGAATGGCGGCGAGCGCTGACGGAGACGGCGTGTCGGGGCGTGTCGAGAGGGCGGGGGCGGGAGGCTCCGTGCAGACGACGTCGAGGCTCGAACCGGCGACGCGGGCTCCGGCGACGAGGAGGTCGAAGCCGGCGGTATTCGTCCCTGCGTCAGACCTGCGGCAGCCCACGGTGACGTCGAACGCCAGCCGTTGCGGCACCCGGAGGTCGACTTCGCCGTGGACGGGCGGGGAGATCGCCCGAACGAGCGCAGACTCCCGCGCCTCCGCGAGCCGCACGTCGCCGCGACGCTCGATCGCCTTGACCAGGCCCGTGACCACCGACGCGACCCCGCCGGCGTCCGCGTCGCGATCGAGGAGACACACGAGAGCTTCACCCGGCGGTACGTCGGGCTCCGCGTCCCCGTCGCAGTCGACACCTCGGGCGCCGGCGAACGAGGAGGTTGCACGCGACATCGTCCGCATGTCCTGGACCACGTCCGCATCGTCGATGACGCTCCGGCTGCCGGCGGGCTGCAACGCGACGCCGAGGTGCATGACCCCTTCGTCGCGCAGCGCGTCGGCGGCGGTCTCCATGGGAGGTCCCGGCCACGTCCCCGGCGGGTATCGGTTGGTGGGGTCGCCGCGTTCGGGCGTCCCGAACCACGTGTCGGCGAAGTGCACGACGACCTTCATCGCGCCCTCGCGGAAGCCGGCCTCGCCGCCCGCCGGGACGTCGGCGTTCGACGGCCCCGGCGGGAGCACGTCCTGCCCGGCCCCCGTGACGGCCTGGTACAGCGCGGTCAGGTTCGCGCCGGAGCTCCCCGCCCCGTCGAGCTCGTAGAGGACGCGCAAGAGCTCGGAGTCGAGGGGGCCGAGAGCGCGCATGCGTCGGTACGCGTACTCGACGGAGGCGCCGTCGGTCTCGCGCGGGTAGGTGCGGAACGCTCCGACGCCCACTCGCAGCCGGATCCTCGAACGTGCGAGACGGAGCACGATCTCGCCCAGGCCCTCGCGGAGGCCGCGGATCGTCCTGCTCATGCTGGCCGTGGTGTCGACGAGGAAGTAGAGGTCGAGGTCCACCGGGCGCGGCCCGAGCCGCGCTTCGAACTTCACCGCGCGCGTCTCGCCGGGGGCCAGCTCCACGCGCTTCGCGCCCGGTTCCAGATGCGCACGTCCGCCGGGTACGGGAGGGTCCGGCAGGCGCGCGATCGCCCGCTCGATCGGGTCGCCGCCGGGCGTGCCGGCGCCCGCGGGCGAGTCGCCGCCGGGACGGCCCGCAGAGAGGCCGACCTGGGTGACGAGCGCGGACCCGTCGAGCAGACGCCCCCACACGGCCCCGCCGAAGACGCGGACGCCGGCGACGGTGCCTTCGGCGGTTCCCGGAGGCGTGACGTCCGCGAGCGTGCGGCCGGCGACGCGGAACACCCCGTTCGGCCCCGACAGGAAGAGCTCGCCCGACGGCTTCGCCGCTGCCCACGCCCACGCAGCAGCGTTCGGGGCCTGGGTCATCATCTCGGTGCGGAGGCGGGGAACAACTTTGCGGCGCCACGTCCCGGCGACGACGTCGCCTTCGTAGAGCGTGCCGCTCGAGGGGTCGACCGCCGCCGCGGCCGGCACTGCGCCGGTCCTCCAGATCGTCACGGCGCGAACGTCGGAGCCCGGCTCCGGCATCGCCGAAGCCCAGCTGCGGCCACCGTCGACGGACCTGAAGACGCCGCCGCGCGACGCCGCCAGGACGTGGTCCGGGTCGCCGGGGTCCACCGCCAGGTCCCACACGGCTCCCGGCGCCGACGCGCCCTCGACGCCGCTGCCCTGCGGGCCCGTGTAAGCCGTCGCGATCGCGTCGCCGCGCGTCCACGTCACGCCGCCGTCGTCGCTGCGGTACACGACGGTCACGGCTGCGCTCACGCCCGGCCCGGCGACGGTCTCGTCGGTTGCCTCCCGGCGCACCAGCAGGTAGACCACGCCGCCGGCCGCGTAGAGGCCCGCCGGGTCTCCCGGGACGTCGAGACCTATCGACGACACGCGCCACGTCTCGCCTCCGTCGTTCGAGACGACGACGAAGGGCCCGCCGGTGACGGCGCCGACGACCGAGCGCCCCACGGTCGCCAGGCTCGTCACCCTCCTCTCGCCGACGGGGCCCGGCACGAGCTCGTTGATCCGCAGGGCATCGGCCCACGCACACCCGCCGTCGATGGAGACGGCGATCGTCCGGCCGCCTGCGACGAAGATCCGGCCGGCGGGGTCGACGGTGAAGGCCGCAGTGGGCATGGGGGTCTCGATCGTCTTCCAGCTGCCCGCGGCAGTCACGCCCGGGCATGGGTTCGCGGGGGCCGCGCCGGTAGACGCGGCGACGACGAGCCCTGTCAACAGCACCAGCGCGACGCGCCTCACGTGCCTCCCCCCGTTCGTCGGCGTCTCGCTCAGGGTTCGCTCGGACGGGGGCCGCGCCTCTGAGTAGATGTCTTCAACCTCGGTCTCGCGCGGCGCGGACCGCCGGGTGCTCGAACCAGCCGCGGCCCGCGGCGATCGCTATCGCCTCCGCCCGGTTGCTCGCGCCGATCTTCGTGCGGAAGCTCGTCGCACGCCGGCGCACGGTGACCACGGAGACCGACAACCGTCGTGCGATCGCACGGTCCGTGTGCCCGTTCGCGATGAGCTCGATGACGTCGAGCTCGTCCGTCGTGAACGGCAAGTCCTCTTCGATGTCCGCCTCCCGTCGCGCGCCTCGAGGTGCTCGACGAGCATGCGGAGCGCGCGGCGTGAAGTGCTCGCCAACGGGCGGCCACGGGGTCGCCAACCCGGACGCGCAAGACGCCTCCCGAAGGAGGCGTCTCGATGCTTACCGGTGCGTCAGACGAGGTAGTGGTACGTGAAGCAGTTCTGCAGGTTCTTGAGGCCACCGTGGTACTGCATGCAGTGCAAGATGCACCCATGCGGCGTGCCGTCACCGCAGAGCTCGTTGTACGGCGACGCCGACGCGCTGGGTACCAGCGCCATCGTGCTCGCCGCGATCGTCGCGAGGATCGCCCGTCTCAGCTTCATCCGCCTACCTCCCGCTCGAGCCGTCACTCCGGCGGGAGCATAGACGCAGGGCCGTCGCGACCGCTTCTTCCGCCGAGCCCACGCGGACGATCCCGTCGCGTGGCTCACCGTCCTTCGACAGCTCCCACGTGTCGTAGCCGACGACGGGCCTCCCGATCTTCAGCGCAAACGCGACCTCGGACAGGGTCCCGTACTCGCCGCCGAGCGCGACGACGACGTCGGCCGCCCGCACGATGAGGGCGTTGCGCATCTCGCCCATCCCCGTCGCGAGCGCGACGTCGACGAACTCGTTCGCCTCGGCCCGGTCGTCGCCGGGAAGGACCCCCACGCTCGTGCCTCCGGCGGCGCGACAGCCTCGACACGCTGCCTCCATCACGCCGCTCAGACCTCCGCAGAGCACTACTGCGCCCTGCTCGCCGAGCCCGCGCCCCACGTCCTCGGCGACGCGGTCGAGGGCGGCGGGGGCACGGCCGGCGCCGACGACCGCGACGTAGGGCTTCACAGGAAGCGGCAGAGGACGTCGTTGGCGACGAACGTCGCGTGCTCCGGCAGGCGCAACCAGCCACCGGCGCGGACGAGGCACCCCTCGCGGCACAGCTCGTCCGCCGTGGCGCGCACCGCGGGCTCCGCTGCGGGGAACCTGGCGTAGAAGGCGTCCTCCTCGACACCGGAGACGAGACGCAGGCCGAGGGTCATCGCCTCGCGCGCCCTCTCCTCCGGCGTCAGCCTCTCCTCGCCCGCTTCGGTGGTGGCGCCGCTCTCGGCTTCGGAGACGTAGTCGCGCGGCAGGCGCGTGCGCCAGTACCTGCGTCCGGCTTCGTGGCCGTGCGCTCCGGCACCGAACCCCGCGTAGTCACCTGCGCTCCAGTAGAGGACGTTGTGCCGGGAGGCATGGCCGGGCCGGGCCCAGTTCGAGACCTCGTACCGGACGAACCCCGCGGCGCCGAGAACCTCGGTCGCGGTCGCGTGCCGCTCGGCCTGCACGTCGGGATCGACGTCGGGGACGCGGCCGGTCGACACCAGCGTCGCGAGCGGCGTGCCCTCCTCGATCGTGAGCGCGTACGCGGAGACGTGGGAGGTTCCCGCGGCGACGATCCCGTCGAGCGAGCGGCGCCAGTCGTCTGAGGTCTCCCACGGCGATCCGAAGATGAGGTCCGCGTTCACGTCCTCGACCCCCGCGCGCTTCGCCGCGGCGAGGGCGGCCAGCGCGGTCTCGCCGGAGTGCGTCCGGCCCAGACGCTGCAGGACGTTCGGGACGAGCGACTGCACGCCGACGGAGAAGCGGTTGAACCCGGCGTCGAGAAGGGCTTCGAACGTCTCCTCGTCGACCGTCTCCGGGTTCGCCTCGATCGTCACCTCTGCCCCCGCGGCGATCCCGATCGAGCCCCGGACCGCGTCGAGGAGCCGGCGCAACGTCGCCGGGCTCAGGAGCGTGGGCGTCCCGCCGCCGAAGAAGACGGAGGTTGCCGGGCCACGCTCTCCCTGCGTTCCGGCGATCTCGCGCTCCAGCGCGGCGGCGTACGGCTCGTGGAGCTCGCCGAGACCTTCGTAGGTGTTGAAGTCGCAGTAGTGGCAGCGGTGGACGCAGAACGGGACGTGGACGTAGACGCCGTAGCCGGGGTCGGCGCGCCAGGCCCCCGGGTCGAGGAGGGCGGGGGACGAATCCGGCGAATCACTCAGGTGGAGGGGCACGGCGGACCCATCTTAGGGATTGGAGTGACGTGGACGTGAAGCTCGATCGTCTCGTGGTCGCCGTGGTGATCGCCGTGATGGGGGCCGCCCTGCCCGCCGGGGCGTCGCACGACGAGGACGTCCACTCGGACAACATGAAGCTCGTCGGCAACGCCCCGCTCGAGGGCGCGACCGACGTCGAGTTCACGAAGGACGGCTACGCGGTCGTCGCGGTCAACGGCTCGGGCGAGGGGGCCGGGCTCTGGACCGTCGACGTGCGCAACCCGAAGAAGCCGAAGCCGGTCGGGCACCTTCCCTGCGCGGGCTCCGGCTACGACGTCGGGCTGTGGCGGGACATCGCGGTGATGAGCATCGACGCCGCGTCCGGCAACTCGTCGACCAAGGAGGACGGCTGCAACCTCGACGGCACCGAGAACACCGAGGGAATCCGCCTGGTCGACGTCTCGAACCGCCGCAAGCCGGTCGAGGTCGCGTTCGTCGAGACCGCGTGCGGGAGCCACACGAACATCACGTTCGAGCACGAGGGCCGCGGGCTCGTATACGTCCAGTCGTACCCGGCGTCGACGAGCGGCGCGTGCCCGAGCGCGCACGGGATCATCTCGGTCGTCGACATCACGAACCCCCGCGCTCCG
>DASQDO010000279.1:0-7662 GCA_035634135.1 Actinomycetota bacterium | reverse complement strand
GGCGCAGCATCGCCCTCCCGCAGGCGGCGATCATCGCCGCGTTGTCCGTGCAGAGCTCCATCGTCGGGACCGTGAGCTTCACGTTCGCCGCCTCGCAGGCGGCCGCCATCCCCGAGCGCAGCCCCGAGTTCGCCGCGACCCCGCCGACCAAGAAGAGCCGGTCGACGCCCGCGGGCTCGACCGCGGCCATCGTCTTCGCCACCTGGACGTCGACGACGGCCTGCTGGAACGACGCCGCGATGTCCTCGACCGAGATCGCCTCGCCCGAGGCCTCCTGCTTGCGGACGTAGTTGATCACCGAGGTCTTGAGCCCCGAGTACGAGACGTCGAAGCCCGGCTCGTTCATCATCGCCCGCGGGAACCTGATCGCCGCGGGGTCGCCGAGCAACGAGAGCCGGTCGATCTCCGGCCCCCCCGGGTAGTCGAGCCCGAGGAACCGGGCGACCTTGTCGAACGCCTCGCCCGCGGCGTCGTCGAGGGTCCCGCCGAGGATCTCGTACGCACCGTGGTTCACCGCGTGCACGATCAGCGTGTGGCCGCCGGAGATGATCAGCGCGACCGCCGGGAACGTCGCGTCGGGCTCGACCAGCAGGGCCGAGTACAGGTGGGCCTCGAGGTGGTTGACCGCGAGGAACGGCACCTCGAGCACCGCGGCGATCGACTTCGCCTCCGCGACGCCCACGAGCAGCGAGCCCACGAGCCCCGGCCCCCGCGTCGCGGCGACCGCGTCGAGGTCCCAGAACGTCGCGTCTGCCTGGAGCAGGGCCTCGCCGATCGCAGGCGACAGGGCTTCGACGTGTGCGCGGGCCGCGACCTCCGGGACGATGCCCCCGTACTCGCCGTGCAGCTCGCCCTGCGACACGATGACGTTCGAGAGGATCTGCCGCCCGCCCTTGACGACCGACGCGGACGTCTCGTCGCACGACGTCTCGATGCCGAGGACGAGCGTCTCCTCGTCCCATTCGCCGACGGGCTTCTTCTCGGTCGCGACCTCGGGCGAGGCCCACAAGGTCTCACCCACGCGCATCGTCATTCCTGGCGGATCGTCGAGACGATCCGTCGTCACCCGTGACCATGTCGATCTCGTCCCTCAGGGTCTGGAGACGCAGCCGGTACTCGTTCGTCGTCGCGTCGTCGACGACCATCACCAGCGCGTCCTCCTTCGTCTCGATGTAGTAGCCCTTGCGCACTCCGACGACCGAGAAGCCGAACTTCCCGTACATGGTCTGCGCGGGGAGGTTCGTCACCCTCACCTCGAGCGACAGCGTGCGCGCCCCCCGGGCGATCGCCTCGGTCACGAGCCGCAGCATCAGCCGCGAGCCGACCTTGCGGCCGTGGAAGTCCGGGTCGACGGCGATGTTCGTGATGTGCGCCTCGAGCCCCGTGTACATCATCCCGGCGTACCCGACGACCTCGCCCTCGTGACGCGCGACGAGGTACGAGCGCGAGCTCTTCTGCGCGAGCTCCGACAGGAACAGTGACGCGCTCCACGGACGCGGGTACACGCGCGCCTCGATCGCCAGCACCTTGCGGAGGTGACGGCGACGCATCTTCGTGAGCTCGACGTCGGGGATCGAACCCCGATCCGGGAGCCGTGCGAGCACCATCAGGCCGATCTGCTCTGCCGGATGCGGTCCCACTCGATCCGCTTCGCGGACTTGCGCAGGTACAGCGGGCGGAGGTCGTAGAGCGAGTCGAAGTCCTCTCGGTACAGGCGCGGAAGCGCGAGCTCGACGAGCGCACACGCGTTCGGGAACGACTGGTTCATCCCGGCCACCTCGACGACCGGCCCGGCCGACTCGAACAGCTCCTTGTAGAGCAGCGCGCCGTTGCCGACGAGCAGCACCTCCTCGGGCCGCGACGCGATCCCGATCGCGAGCCGGCCCGGCTGCTCGATGCGGTAGTCGGTCATCCTCTGGATGCCGCCGGGCGACGGACGGTAGAACGCGTAGAAGACCTCGTTGCGCCGCGCGTCGAGGACCGCGCAGATCGTCTTGGATGTGTGGCGCACCTCGTACGCGACGAGGTCGAGGCTCGCCATGCCGACGATCGGGACCGACAGCGTCTGCGCCAGGGCCTTCGCGGTCGCGACGCCGACGCGCATGCCCGAGAAGAGCCCCGGCCCGAGGCTGACCGCGAGACCTCCAAGATTGCGATAGCCGAGCCCGGCCTCGTCGAGGCAGAAGCGGATCGCGGGCAGCAGGAACTCGTTGTGGGTCGCGCCGCGCGAGACCAGCGCGCTGGCGACGACACCTTGCTCGGAGCCGATCGCCACGCTGGCCTGAGGCGTCGAGCACTCGATCCCCAAGACGAGCATCAGGCTTCCCCTCCCGCAGCTTTGGCCCGTCCAGCATCCCAGAAGCGGGGGCTCCCGGTCGCATCCGGCGCCGCCGCGTTGAGGAGGGCCTCGGCGGTCGTCCGCAACGCCTCGAGCTTGCCGATCCAGTCGGGCGACCCCGGGCGGAACACGACGTCGCGCTCCTCGGTCGCGTCCAGGTCGTCGGAGCGCGTGAGCACGACGTCGAGCGACCTCTTGGGAAGGAGCGGCGAGACGGCCTCACCCCACTCGACCAGCACGATCGAGTCGGGCCCGATGAGCTCCTCGAAGCCGAGGTCGAGCACCTCCTGGAAGGAGTCGAGCCGGTAGACGTCGAGGTGCACGATCGGGTAGCGGGCGTCGTACTCGTTGACGAGCGTGAACGTGGGGCTCGTGACCCGGCCCGAGTAGCCGAGGGCCGAGCAGACCCCCTGGACGAAGACGGTCTTGCCGGCGCCGAGGTCGCCCGAGAGGCTGACGACGTCGCCGGGGAGGAGGACGGGGGCCAGGCACGCGCCGAGGATGCGCGTCTCCTCGGGCGACCGGCTCGTGACGCCTATCCCCCGCCGCATCAGAAGAGGCCCATCTGATCTTGGGATCCCGCCGAGGCGGTCTCGCGGTGGTCTTGGGATTCCGCCGAGGCGGTCTCGCGCTGGTCTTGCGATCCCGCCGAGGCGGTCTCGCGCGGTACGACCTCGAGCCCCGGCTCCGGCTCGGGCGGAACGGTCGCCCGGGCCGCGGCCGCCGCCAGCTCGGCCGCCGCCACCTTCAGGTCCGCCCGGATCGCGTCGGTCGGGTCCATGCCCCCGAACCGCCCGCCCCGCAGCGCCGCCGCCGGGTGGAAGGTCGGCACGATCGCGGACCCGTTGCGCTGGTACACCTGTCCCCGGGCGCGGGTGATGCCGACCGGCGACTGGAGCACGAACTTCGTGGCGAAGTTCCCGAGGGTCACGATCACGTCGGGCTGCATGTAGGCGAGCTGGGCCTGGAGCCACGGCGAGCACGTCTCGATCTCGTCCGGCAGCGGGTCACGGTTGCCCGGCGGCCGGCACTTGATCACGTTGGCGATGGCGACCCGGCCCCGGTCGAGCCCGACCTCGGCGAGCAGCCGGTCGAGCAGCTGCCCGGCGGCGCCGACGAAGGGGCGGCCCTGCAGGTCCTCGTTGCGGCCGGGGGCCTCGCCGATCAGCAGGAACTTCGAGTCGAAGTTGCCGTCGGCCCACACGACCTGGGTCCGCGTCTCGGAGAGCCTGCACTTGACACACCCCAGGGCCTGCTGCTCGACCGCGCGGATGTCCACGGGCCGAGGTTACGAGATGAGGAGCTTGCCGTCCTCCATGAACACCTCGCCGTCGACCGTGATCCGCCCCCCTTTGCGCAGGTCACAGACCATGTCCCAGTGCACCGCCGAGTCGTTGACGCCGCCGCTCTCCGGGTAGGCGGCGCCGACTGCGAGGTGGATCGTCCCGCCGATCTTCTCGTCGAGCAGGATCTCGCCCGAGAACCCCGGGATGCCGTAGTTGGTCCCGATGCCGAGCTCGCCGAGCACGCGTGCGCCGGGGTCGGTGTCGAGGGTCTTCAGGAGGAACTCCTCGTTCGAGCGCGCCGTCGCCTCGACGACCTTCCCCTCGTCGAACACGAGCTGGATCCCCTCGACCGCCTGGCCGCCGTAGATCGCCGGATAGGTGAACGAGACCCGCCCGCGCGTCTTGTCCTCGTGGGGGCCGGTGAAGATCTCGCCGTCGGGGAAGTTGTGGGTGCCGTCCGCCGGCAGCCACGTGCGCCCGCCGGTCTCGAGGATGAGGTCGGTGCCCTCGCCCTCGATGTGGATCTCGTTGTGGTCCTTGATCCAATCGATCATGCGGGCGTGGCGCTCGCCGACCTTCTTCCACTCGGCGACGGGGTCCTCCGCGTCCACCAGGCACGCGCCGTAGTAGAAGTCCTCGTACTCCTCGAGGCTCATCTCGGCGTCCATGGCGTGGGCCTCGGTCGGGAACAGCGTGACGTTCCACCTGAGGTCGCCGGACGCCCCCCGCTCCATGAAGACGTCCATCAGCGGCTTGCGCGAGCGCGACGTCAGCGCCTGCTTGCGCGGGTCCACCTTCGAGAGCTGCCGCGTGTTGTTGTCGGCGATGATCGTGAAGCGGACGTCGAGGTTCTCGGCCAGCCACTTGTCGGTCTCCCACACGAACTCGAGCTGCTCGTCGCTCGCGTGGTTGTAGAAGATGGGGGCCGCGTGCGGTAGCGACGGACGCACCATCACGTGCGCGCCGCGGTCGAGGCAACGCCGGTAGAGCGCGAGCATCAGCGGCTCGGCCTGGTAGCTCGCGGTGATGCCGACGAGGTCGCCCTTCTGCACGCGGCAGGAGTAGTCGACGAGTATGTCGGCCAGCTTCTCGACCCTGGTGTCTCTCATGATGGTTCCGGCTCCCCTTCTTGGGCAATAGGTCGTCCTAACGTGTCGTCGAGGAACGACGCGACGATCGCGTTGAACTCGCGGTGGCGCTCCAGCATCGGCATGTGCCCGCAGCGGTCGAACATCTTCAGCTCTGCCTTCGGCAGGTGCTCGGCAAGATACTCCGAGGCCGCCGGAACCGTGATGCGGTCGTTCGTCCCCCCGATAACCAGCGCCGGGACCGTCACCTCGCCCAGCACCTCGGTCACGTCGAAGTCGCGGTACGAGCTGATGAGGTCGAAGATCACGTCCGAGGGCGTCTCGGCCAGCATGTCGTAGACGAAGTCGACCTGGCTCGCCGGCGCACCGGGACCGAACCCGGTGTACGCCACGGTGAGGAACAGCAGGTCCGACGGCTTGACGACGGCCCGGAGCCTGTCGATGGTCGGAGCCCTCTTGCCTACGACGTCGAGGGGGCGCCGCAAGAGACGCTCGACGTGCGCGAGCGCCGCTCCGCCGGCGACGGTCTCGACGCCCGGACGGTAGGTGGTGTTGACGAGGACGATGCCCTTGACGCGGGCACCGAGCAGGTCGGCGCGCGTGGCGGCCAGGTCGAGCGCCACCATGCCCCCGATCGAGTGCCCGACGACCACGACCTCGTCGAGCCCGCAGTCGTCGATGACCTCGACGAGGTCGCGGGCGAGCTGCGCGATCGAGAAGCGCGCGCTCCCCTTCTCGCGCGAGACGCCGTGGCCGCGCAGGTCGTAGAAGACGAGACGGTGGTCGCCGAGGCCGGGCAGCTGGTAGTGCCACAGGTCGGTCCTCAGCGCGGAGCCGTGGACGAAGACGGCCCCCTTGCGGGACTCCGGGCCGGTCTCCTCGATGAAGGCGTCGGCTCCGTCGGACAACGAGATCGTCCGCGGGCGCACCCCTCGCCGGGTGCCGAAGCGCTCGCCCGCTTCGGGGTCGTTGCGCCGGCGTCGCTTGACGAGCGTGCGCTGCGTCGCGAGCCCCGCCGCGACTCCGGCCGCGGCCCCCGCCAGCGCGAACACCCCCTGCTTCTTCACTCTGGATCGCTCCGGCCGAGGCCGCCGCTGGCTGGATCGCTCCGGCCGAGGCCGCCGCTGGTATTCAGGAACACGCGCGGGACCCGGGACGGTATGCGCGTCGTGACCTCGTAGTTGATCGTCCCGATGATGTCCGCCAACTCCTCCGCAGTGATGCCTTCTCCTATCAAGGTCGCCGTGTCGCCGACCTCGACCTCGTCGGAACCGACGTCGACCATGAACTGGTCCATGCAGACCGTTCCCGACACGACGTAGCGGCCGCCGTCGATGACGATCGGCGCCCGCCCCGACAGCCGGCGGTCGTACCCGTCGGCATACCCAGCGGGCACGGTCACGACGCTCACGTCGCGCGGGACCTTGTACTCGAGGCCGTACGAGACGGCCTCACCCTCGGGCACGGCCTTGACGAGGTTCACGCGGGCCTTCAACGCGAGCGCGGGTCGCAGGTCCGACGTGTCCGCGAACGCGGGGCCCGGCCACAGCCCGAAGCAGGCGATGCCGCACCTGACGAGGTCGAGGCGCGCCTCCGGCAGCGACATCGTCGCGGCCGAGTTCGCGATGTGCCGGTAGCGCAGCCTGAGCCCGCCTCGCTCGATCCTGTCGGTGAGCTCGGAGAACAGCGCGAGCTGCTTGCGCGTGAACGGATGGTCGGGCACGTCGGCGACCGCCAGGTGGCTCCACGCCCCCTCGATCGAGAGGCCGGGCAGCTTCGAGATGAGCGTGACGGCGTCCAGCGCCTCGTCCGGCGGGAGCCCCACCCGGTGCATGCCGGTGTCGAGCTTCACGTGCACGCGGAGGCGGGCGCCGGCCTCGGATGCCGCCTCGGAGAGGGCCGCGGCGAACGGCGCGGTGTAGACGGTCGCGGTGAGCCGCAGGTCGACCATCGTCGGCGCGGCGACGGGCGGGGGCTCGGTGAAGACGTGGATGGGCACCTCGACGCCGGCTTCGCGCAGGTGGATCGCCTCGGCGACGCGGGCGACGCCGATGCGCGTCGCGCCGGCGTCGATCATCGCGAGGGCGCTCTCCGGGTTCCCGTGACCGTAGGCGTAGCCCTTGACCACGCCCATCAGCTCGGAGGACGACGCCATCCTGCGGAGCACGGAGACGTTGTGCCGGATCGCGTCGAGGTCGATCTCGGCCCACACGGGATGCCCCCGCGCCGCGATCTCCTCCTTGGTGAAGCTCACGACCCCAACGTAAACCGGGCCCGCGCCTTTCCGAGGGCTTCGGCGACGTCGGGGGCAAGAGCGCCCGGGCCGGCGAGCGATCCGGCCAGCCCGTGGACGTAGGCCGCGCACCAAGCGGCGTCGAACGGGTCGACCCCCGCCGCGAGCAGGGCGGCGACCGCACCCGGGAGGACGTCGCCGGTGCCGGCGGTTGCGAGCTCGGCGCCCCCGGTGGGCACGACGACGCTGCGGTCACCGTCGGTGACGACGGTGCGATGGCCTTTGGCGACGACGACGCAGCCGAGGCCGGAGGCGGCCCTGGACGCGGCAGCAAGACGATCCTTGACGACGTCCTTGGTGGGCCACCCCAACAACCGAGCGAGCTCGGCGGGATGAGGCGTGAGGACCGCGGGCGACTGCCGCGCGACGAGAGGCCGGACGTTCTCGGCGAGGACGTTCAAGGCATCGGCATCGAGAACGAGCGGTCGGTCGACCTCGAGCAGCGCCCGCTCGCAGAGCGCGCGCTGGGGACCACCCGTCCCGATCCCGGGCCCGAGAGCGAGGCACCCGGCCCCCTCGGCACCGTCGAGAGCCTCGGGCCCCAACACCTCCCCCGGAACCACGCGGCTCAGGATCTCGGGCGCGACGACCGTCGCGGACGCGGTGACGGAGGAAGTCGAGACGAGCGTCACGTAACCGGCCCCCATGCGTCCGGCG
>DASQDO010000278.1:0-1557 GCA_035634135.1 Actinomycetota bacterium | reverse complement strand
ACGTCGAAGAGACGAACCGGGCGATGTCTCTGTATCGCCGCCTCGGGTTCGTCGAGGTCGGCGAGCACGGCGTCTACAGGCTGATGCGCTGGACCGCTCCTAGCTGAAGACCGCCTGATAGGTCGTGCCGTCCTCCGCGGTCTTCAGCGGGACGATGAAGATGTCGTGGTCGCCCGCGTCCGGATGCGTCATGCGGTAGATCGCCTGAGGAAGGACCGGCTCCCGCGGGCCGGTGAAGATCAGCTCGAACGCGAACGCGGTCTCGCCCTCCGGCTGCCAGGGGCCCGCCGACGCCTCCGCGAGGGTCAGCTCGAGGGGGCCGGCCGCCGTCTCGACTCCGAACGCGTGGCCCACGTATGGCTGGAACTGCGACAGCTCGAGACGATCGGGCAACGGCGGCCTCCGTTCTCTCAGTGGCGTTCCGTCGTCTTCTTTCAGGCGTCCCGCCGAGGCGGTCCGTCGAGCAAGAGCGCTCTCCACGACTGCGCAATTGTGTCCCAGTCGAACGACGGGTCGAGCGCGTGCTCCCGCGCGGCCTCGCCCAGCCGGGCCCGCAGCCCCCCGTCGGCATAGAGCCGCTCGAGCGCAGCAACGACGCCGTCGCGGGACACGAGCCCGTCTTCCTCCCGGCCCGGCTCCACGGGGGCGAACAACGCCCTGTCCCGCCACAGCTCGGCACAGGCGCTGTGATCCGGCATCACCTGGGCGGCCCCCGTAGCGCCGTGCTCGAACGCGACCAGGCCCCACCCCTCTCCCGTCGCGGTGTTCAGGCCGACGTCGCAGGCGTTGTAGACGAGGTTCAGCTCCTCGTCGCCGATCTTCGGGGGCGCCTGGTCGTCCGTCGTCACCAGCAGCCTGTCCGTGATGCCGAGCTCCCTCGCGTGCACCGGGACGTCGATCCCGTTGTCGAGCATCCCCATGTGGAGGTACAGGTACGTGTCGGGCTTGCCCGCGGCGAACTCGGCGAACGCCGACATCGTCAGGTCGATCTTCTTGCGAGGCACGTTGCGGTTCGCGTTGAGAACGACGAACGCGTCCTCGAGCTC
Organism: Actinomycetota bacterium; assembly: GCA_035634135.1. Lineage (GTDB taxonomy): Bacteria > Actinomycetota > CADDZG01 > CADDZG01 > WHSQ01 > JALZEG01. The sequence continues at coordinate 511 of DASQDO010000278.1, read as the reverse complement.
GGGCCTGTCCGGCCACAGCGCGCGCCGCGCACCCGCGACCGGACGGAACGTCGAGGTGTCGATCCCGTGGCCGATGACCGCGACCCGGGGCGCATCGGCGCGGCCGGCGAACGCCCGCTCGACGGCGCGGGCACCGAACTCCGTGTACGTGACCGCGGCGTCGACCCCCGCCAGCGTGCGGACGTTGCCCTCGCTCGTGCCCTCCCACTCGATCGGGCAGTACGCGATCACGCGGAAGTGAGGGCGGGCGGCACGGTATTCGGCGAGCCCTTCGTGGAACACCGAGTACAGGGGGAGGTCGTGGTGGAGGAGCACGACGTCGGGCTGCGTCTCGTCGACCAGGCGGGGGAGCTGCTCGCGTCCGTAGGGATCGCCGAGGAGGCCGTTGACTACGACCCGCACGCCCGGCAACGACGACGTCGCCGCGGCGTCGCGGGTGTTGAGCGCGAACAGCGTGACGTCGAGATCCGGCGTAAGCCGGGGCAGCACCTCCCGGAGGACGCGCGCGTAG
>DASQDO010000277.1:0-3117 GCA_035634135.1 Actinomycetota bacterium | reverse complement strand
GGCGGCGCGGCGAGCGCCGGGACGTCGCATGGCTGGGCGCGCTCCTCACGCTGAGCGGAATGCTCTTCGTAGCCGCGCACTGGGCCTGGTACAGGGGCTGGACCCCGTACGCGGTCGGCGACCACTTCGTCACCGGAGAGCTCGGCGTCGTCGGGTTCGACCCGAACCTAGCTGGACGAAGCACGCGTCTGATCGGGCTCCTGGTCGACCGCGAGTTCGGCCTCGCCGCATGGCAGCCGGCGTGGCTGTTCGCGGTCCCCGCGGCCGCGGCCCTCGCGGCGAGACGTCCGCTCGGCTGGGCGTTCCTGCTCGTCCCGGCCGCGGCCGGCTGGCTGAACGCGACCTTCGTCGCGCTGACGATGCACGGCTGGTGGTTCCCCGGCCGGCAGGTCGTGGTCGTAGCGCCGCTGCTCGTGATAGCGGTCGCCGCCTGGGCCGCACGGTCGCGCCCGCGGCTCCTAGGTGCCGCCGGTCTGGGGGCCGCAGGCGTCGTGTCGTGGGCGTGGCTCGCGCAAGAGGCGCTCGCGCGCCGGCTCACGCTCGTCGTCGACTTCTACGAGACGTCGAACCCGCTGTACCGCGCGTGGTCGTGGCTCCTGCCCGAGTACCGCGCCCCGACGGGCGCGACGTGGGTGCTGCACGCGCTGTGGATCGTTGCGGCCCTCGCGGCGCTGTGGTGGGGCGCTACGCGTCGACCTTGACGCGGGCGCGCATCCCCTGGAGGAAGTGGTTCACGACGCCCTCGTCGGTCCTCTCGCGGATGTTGCAGAACAACACGTAGGTCCCGATCTCGAGATCGGCCTCGAGGTCGCACGACTCTCCCGACGGGATGCCCTCGACCTCGCCGAGCAGCCGCCCGTCCTCCTCGAGCGCCTCGGTGTCGACCGAGCCCTTGGGGTCGAGCGGCAAGCCCTCCAGCGACTTGCCCTCGGCGAGGTAGAGCTCGTGGACCTCCTCGCCCGCGTTGACGGCGCGGAAGCGCGTGGGCCCCGACGTCAGCTTCTCCTCCACCGGGACGACCGAGTACTCGTCGAGCCTCACGACGAGCGCGGGGTCCGCCTCGTCGCCGGGCTCGCACGCCTCGGCCTCGGCCTCGGTCGCCGAGCCGGAGCCCGAGGCGGCACCGGTCCCGGAGCCCGAGCCCGACCCGGACCCCGACGCGGAACCGCCGAGGTCGCGGACCGACGCGCCGTCGTCGGAGTCACAGGCGGAAAAGGCGAGCAGCGCGACGATCAGCGCCGCGGCGATTCGCAGGGTCATCGAGCACCTCCGTTGGTTGGCTTTCGGGCGACCCTAACGGCCGCCTGGATCAAGTCGAAGGAAGTCAGGCGACGAGCACCCAGAGGTTGTCCGCCAGCCGCGTGCCGAGCGCGACCCGGTCGCCGTCGACCTCCAGCACGCGCGTCCCGTCGGGGGCGACCTCGACCAGCTCGAGCTCGTAGCCCGGCATCAGCCGGTGCTGCTCGAGGTATTCGAGCACCTCGCCGTCGAGCTCGACGTCCTCCAGCAGCCGCTTGAGGCGGCCCCGCTCGCCGACGGTCATCGACGCGACCGACTTCAGGTCCGACCAGGGGACCGACGAGGGCTCCCCGGGGATCGGGTTGCCGTGGGGGCAAGTCGCCTCGCCGTCGAGCTTCGCCAGGATCGCCTGCTCGACCTCGGGCGTCATGACCTTCTCCCAGTCCTCCGCCTGCTGGTGGCAGAGGTGCCACGGGATCCCGAGGATGTCGACGAGCATCCGCTCGGCCAGGCGGTGCCGGCGCACGAGCGCCTCGGCGACCGTCCGGCCCTCGTCCGTCAGGGAGATCTGGCGCGACGAGTCGACCGTCACGTAGCCCTCGCCGACGAGCCGCTTGATCCCCTCCGAGACCGTCGCCGGAGCGAGCCCCAGGCGCTCGCCGATCCGGGCCTGCAGGATCCGCTGGCCCTCCTCGCCGAGCTCGAACACGGCCTCGAGGTACTCCTTCGACGCGGGGTTCAGCGCGCGCAGGTCGGGCGAGGAGTGGCTCATCGGGCCGATTGTAAGCTCGCCCCAGATGCCCCCCTCGAAGACCCCGACGAAGTCGCGCAAGCGCTCGAAGATGCTGATCCTCGACGGCTATTCGCTGGCCTTCCGCGCCTTCTACGCGCTGCCGGAGGACCTGCAGACGACCGACGGGACCAAGACGAACGCGGTCTACGGGTTCACGGCGATGCTGATCAAGCTGCTCCAGGAGCAGAAGCCCGAGTACATCACCGTGTGCTTCGACGTCGGAGAGCCGCTGGAACGCTCCGCGGAGTACGCCGAGTACAAGAGCAACCGCAGCACGGCCCCCGACGGCTTCTCCGGGCAGGTCCCGCTGATTTACGAGGTCCTGCGCGTGATGCAGATCCCGATCTTCGGCGTGCCGGGCCACGAGGCCGACGACGTGATCGCGTGCTTCGCGAAGAGGGCCGCGGCCGAGGGGATCGACGTGCGGATCGTCACGGGCGACCGCGACTTCTTCCAGCTCGTGAGCAAGGACATCAGGGTCCTCTACAACCGGCGCGGGATCACCGACATCGTCGAGATGGACCCCAAGAAGGTCGAGGAGCGCTACGGCGTCCCGCCTGCGAAGTACGTGGACCTCAAGGCCCTCGAGGGCGACACCTCCGACAACCTCCCCGGGGTCCCGGGCGTCGGCACGAAGACCGCCGCGAAGCTCGTCCAGAAGTACGGCTCGGCCGAGGAGGCCGTCGCACACGCGTCGGAGCAGACGCCGAAGCTCGCGGCGAACCTCGCGGCCCACGCCGAGCAGGTCGCGATCAACAAGCGGCTGTCGACGCTCGCCGAGGTGCCTCTGGCCGCCGAGATCGAAGACCTGAAGATGGGGCCGTGGGACCTCGAGGAGGTCCGCGAGCTGTTCATCTCGCTCGAGTTCCGCACGCTGCTCGAGCGCCTGATGGCCGACCTGCCCGACGCTGCCGAGGGCGAGGGCGAGCCCTTCGAGCTGGAGGTCCGCGTCGTCGAGGACCCCGCCGGCGTCGCCGAGCTGGTCGCCGATCTCCGGGCCGCCTCGGCCGGGGTCGCGGTCGACCTCGTGCCGTCATCTCCCCGGGGCGTCCCCCAGTCGCTTGCGTTCTCGTGGGACGAGGGCC
>DASQDO010000276.1:0-8012 GCA_035634135.1 Actinomycetota bacterium | reverse complement strand
ATCACGAACGCGCCGATAGCCGACTTCATGATCGTCGTCGCGTACACCGATCCCGATGCGGGGATCGAGGGCATGGCCTTGTTCGTGGTCGACCTCCCGGCCACTGGGGTTGCGATCAACCGGCTGTCGAAGATGGGCAACCTCTCGTCGGAGATCGCGGAGGTCGTGCTGGACGACGTCGTCGTGCCCGCCGACGCGTGCCTGGGCGGCGAGTGGGGCGCGTTCAAGAAGGTGATGCAGACGTTGAACGTCGGGCGTGTGTTGGTCTCCGGAGGTGCGATTGGGGTCGCGCGGGCGGCCCTCGAGGGCGCGGTCGCGTACGCGAACGACAGGCACGCGTTCGGCCGGCCGATCGGGTCGTACCAGGGTGTGTCGTTCCCGCTGGCGCGTTCGCACGCGACGATCGAAGCGGCGAGGCTGGCGACGTACAAAGCGGCGTGGCTGTTCGACGAGGGCCGGAACCCGGTATTGGAGACGTCGACGGCGAAGCTGCTGGCGGCCGAGGCGGCCCTGTTCGTGACGGATGCGGCGATCAGGGTCTTCGGGGGCTACGGCTACATGCGGGAGTACCCGATAGAGCGCTACTACAGGGATGCGCGCTACTTCGCGATCGTCGAGGGCACGGGCGAGATCCACCAACGTGTCATTGCAAGGGAGCTGGGCCTTTAGCCGCGCTGCCCTGCTTGGTATGGTTCGCCCGATTTCGTCACGACCACGCCGAAGAGGAGGGACCATGCGCCGTCTCGTCACGCCCGCCGCGCTGGCCGCAGTCGTCTCGTTCGGAGCCGCTGCGCCGGCATCCGCCGATCCTCTCGGCTGCACGGAGCAGGCGGGCGAGAACTTCCAGTACGGCCCCGGGACGTCGCCGGTCGTCACGATCGACGGCATAGACGTGACGATCCACGGTTCGAACGCGAGCTACTTCGTCCGCGCGACCGGCGGGGTGGCCCTCCAGTTCGCGGAGTGCGTCGTCTAGCTGCTTCGTTTCTGGAGGTACTCGAGCAGCTTCACGATGTGCGGGGCGTCTTTTCGTCGACCGGCGGCCCGTTTCATCGCGATGACGTCCTCGACGGCCGCGACGCGGACGTCGACGCCGGACAGCGACATCGTCGCACCCCGGGCGTAAAGCTCCGCGTATGGCGGAGCTCCTGACGGCTCGAACAACACGTCGAACGGCCCGTGCTCGGTCTCGAACGTCATGACGGAGATTCCCTTGAACGTCCGCGCGTCGAGCTTGATCGGGACCGGGTCCTCGTCTCCGGCGAGTCGCAGCCGCGCGCCCATCTCGCGCAGCGCGGCGGCCAGGCGGGCCCGATTCTCCTCGTCGCCGGCAGGCGCGATGTCGACGTCCGCGGTAGCGGGGATACCCGCACCCTGAACGACCGCGGCCATCGCTCCGATCAAGACGTACTCGACATCGTGCACCGCGAGGATGCGGAACATCGACGGCGGATCGAGACGCGTCACGCCGGCTTGGCAGAGCCCGCGATCTCCCACCAACGTTCGAGCTCGCGCGGGTCGAGTGACGCTTCGTACGCCGCGACCCAGTCGTCGTGCGGGTCGTACGGGACGACTTGGATCCGCAGGTCCTGGCCCGCCGCCAGGACGATCCGGTGGAGCGTCTCCAGCGTCGGCGACTTCTTGCCCGACTCGTAGGACGACAGCGCCGCTTGCGAGGTCCCGGCGCGGCGCGCCAGCTCGCGTTGCGTCAGCTTCGCCTCCAGGCGGGCGATCTTGATCAGGTCTCCGGCCCACGTGCTCATGGCCGGATGATATCCGATCGGGTGTCCGAAAGGGGCCTAGACCGCCCGGCGGGTCGGCTTGGCTTCCGCGAAGAAGTCCAGCATCGTCTCGGCCGTGCGGTCGGGGTGCTCCAGCTGGGGCGCGTGGCCGCAGTCGTCCCATATCTCTACCTTCGCCTTAGGTAGAGCCTTCGCCACCCGGCCCCCGAAGCGGGACGAGATCAGCACGTCCTGGCGCCCGTAGACGTACAGGGCCGGGACCCGGAGCTTCGCCAGCCGGGCCCAGAACCCGGCGTCCCCCGACGGCTCCTCCACGTAGATGTTCTTGAGCGACGCCAGGAACGCCATCCGGGCGGTCGGACGGCGCCACGTCTGGAGGAAGTCGTCGATGGCCGCCTCGTACCAGTCGTCGTGGAGCCTGGTCGGATCCGAGAACAGCCGGCGGAGCTGCTCGGCGAGGTACGCCCGCGGGAGCCGGGCCGCGAACACCCCGGCCTCCGGTCTCGCCATGCGGGCAGCCCACAGAAAAGGCCGCTCGTAGAAGGCGGCCACGGGGCAGAGGCAGGCGATGGCGCGGACCATGCGCGGCTCGCGCATGGCGACCTCCATCGCTACGCGGCCTCCCATCGAGTTCCCGGCGACCAGCGTGTCGTGCAGGCCGGTCACCTCCATGAAGGAGAGCACGTGCTTCGCGAACCACGGCGCGTCGTAGCGGCCGCGCGGCTTGGACGTCGAGCCGAAGCCCGGCAGGTCGATCGCGATCACGCGGTGGTGACGCGCGAGCCGCGGGACGACCGTCAGCCACGACGCCTTCGACGCGCCGAGGCCGTGCAGTAGCAACAAAGGGGGCGCCTCCTCGGGCCCCGCGACCAACCGTGAGAACGTCACGCGGCCGACGCGGACGTCGTCGACCTCGTACTCGAGGCCACCCCCCGAAGGGCGGTCGAACAACGGCTCGAACAACAGCGACTTGTCGATGCTGCCGCGCACGACGAGGCGGCGCTGCGCGAAAGCCTCGATGCCCGACATGCGGCCGGCGTCGATCTCGGCCCACGTCGCCGCGTCGGTGACGATCTCGACGTGCGGGGAGCCCTCGGCGGGACCGACGACACATGAGTTACGCGAGAAGACGACGTCGCGCACGGTGCGGCCGATGCGGAGGCGATAGCGAGAGCCCGCCGGGAGTGGGACGTCGCGCAGGCGCCCGGGCAGCGACTCGATCAGCGAAGCGGTACGAACCCCCGGCACGCCCGCGACATTAGAGCAACGCGGAATGTTCGCGCCGCATTCACGCGTCGAGCAGGCGCTGCGCCACGATCTCGCGGTGGTGCGATCCGGCCCCCTCGAACGTCGCGATCCACTGCGCCCTCTTGTAGTAGCGGTGCAGCACGTGCTCCCACGTGAAGCCGATGCCGCCGTGGACCTGGATCGCGCGCTCGCATGCGAACACCGCGGCCTCGCCCGCCGAAGCCTTCGCCGCGGCCACCGCGACCGGGGCCTGAGGATCGTGCTGGTCGACGCACCAGGCCGCCCAGTAAGCGAGCGAGCGTGCGAGCTCGACCGCCATGTACGAGTCCGTCACCTGATGCGACACCGCCTGGTACGCGCCGATGGGCTTCTCGAACTGCTTGCGCTCCGAGACGTAGGAGCGGGCAAGATCGACGGCCGTGCTCGCGACTCCGACTGCTTCGATCGCCAGGGCCGCGAGCGTTCGAAGACGCACTCCTCGAAGGACGTCTCCCGCCGCGTCGGGAGCGACGACCAGCTGCGCGGGCGCGTCCGTCAACGTGAGCCGGCCGAGTCTCCGCGTCGCGTCGACGGTGGGAAGCACCGAGGCCTCGACCCCGGCCCCCGCGACGTCGACCGCCCACAACCCGAGACCCTCCGGCGAACGAGCCACGACGACGGCGAACGAGCACGCGCCCAGGTCCGGGACGAGGTCCTTCACCCCCGTCAGCGTCCATCCGCCACCGTTCTGCGCGGCCTTGGTCCCGACCGACTCGAGATCTTCGAACGTCCACGGCCCTTCGGGCTCGGCCCATGCGAGCGTCGCCCCCTCCCCCGCCGCGATGCGCCCGAGGAGCTCCGGGCTCCGCCTCAGCGCGGGCGCTGCGAGCGCGACCGACGACAGGTACGGCCCGGGGTAGAGCGCCTTGCCCAGCTCCTCGATCACGACCGTCTCCTCGAGGAACCCCATGCCCGACCCGCCGGCTTCCTCGGGCCACGACAGCGTCACCCATCCGAGCTCGGCCATCTCCGCGAGCGAGCCGGGATCCCATCCCGCGTCGCTCGTCGCGAGCTCGGCGACCTTCCCCTCGGGGAGACGGTCGCCGGCCCTGGAAGCGACCGCGTCGCGCAGCATCTGCTGCTCTTCGGAGAAGGCGAAGTCCACTAGCGGCTCCTCGGGAGGCCGAGGACGCGCTCGGAGATGATGTTGCGCAGCACCTCGGACGTGCCGGCCTCGATCGTGTTGCCGCGGCTGCGCAGCTGCTGGTACTGCCAGTAGCCGTTCCACGGCCCCTCCGCGCCCTCCATCGGCGCGCGGGGGCCGAGGATCTCGAGCGCGAGCTTCGTCAGCCTCTGGTTGGACTCGGACCAGTGGAGCTTCGCGATGCTGCCCTCCGGTCCGGGGACGCCGGTCTTCACGAGGCCGGTCAGCGCGCGGTAGTTCGTGAACCGCAGCTCCTGGAGCTCGATCCACTGACGCGCTATGCGGTCGCGGAACACGGGGTCGTCCGACGCGAGCCGGCCGTTCGTGCGTGTCTCCTTCGCGAGCGCGACGAGGTTCTTGACCGCGACCTCCAGACGAGCGGTGAGCGCGAAACCGAGCGTCCCCCGCTCGTGCATCAGCGTCGTCATCGCGACGCCCCAGCCCCCGTTCACCTCGCCGAGCACGTTCGCGGCCGGGACCCTCACGTCGCTGAAGAAGATCTCGTTGAACTCGGGGTCGCCCGTGATCGGGCGCAGCGGCCGCACCTCGACGCCGGGCGCGTCCATGTCGGCGAGCAGGTACGTGATGCCCTGGTGCTTCGGCGCCGACGCGTCGGTCCGGACCATGAGGATGCAGTGCTGGGCGATGTGGGCGAACGACGACCACACCTTCTGGCCGTTCACGACGAAGTCGTCGCCGTCACGCTCGGCCCTCGTCCGCAGCGACGCGAGATCGGAGCCCGAGCCCGGCTCGGAGAACCCCTGGCACCACACCTCCTCGCCCGACAGGATCTTGGGGAGGTAGCGGGCCTTCTACTCGTCGGTCCCGTGGACGATGATCGTCGGGCCGGCCATGCCGATCCCGATCACGCCGATGTGCTCGGGGGCCTCGGCCCGCGCGATCTCCTCGAGGAAGATCGCCTGGTGGGTGTAGGGAGCCCCTGCGCCGCCGTACTCCTTCGGCCAGGTCAGGCCCGCGTACCCGCCCTCGAAGAGCCGTCTCGCCCACTCACGCGACGTCTCTTCCTCGCCGCGCCCGCTCGAGGGGCCGCGGCTCGACCATCCTTCTGGGATGTTGTCCTCGATCCAGGCACGCAGCTCCGACCGGAATGCGGCCTCCTCGGGGGTGTCGCGGAAATCCACGGCGGCATCTTAGGCGCCCCGATTCCGGTGAGAAAAGTTGCCATTCGGGAGTAGGCTTCTCCCCCGGCCGCAGGGTGGCGGCCGAAGTACCTGAAAGCACGACCAGTCGGGGGGACCTCGGTCGCCCGCGCGCACACAGACCCGGGTGGAGACGACATGCTCGAGACCGAGATCAGCATCAAGAATCTGACGAAGTCGTTCGGCCCCCAGACGGTCCTCGAGGACATCACCCTCGACATCCCGAAGGGCAAGATCACGCTGATGCTCGGGCCCTCCGGGACGGGCAAATCGGTCTTCCTCAAGCACCTCGTGGGCCTCCTCAAGCCCGACCGCGGCGAGATCTGGATCGACGGCAAGAACGTCCCGGCGCTCAACGAGAAGGAGCTCTTCGAGGTCCGGCGCAAGTTCGGCGTGCTCTTCCAGGACGGGGCCCTGTTCGGGTCGATGAACATCTTCGACAACGTCGCCTTCCCGCTGCGCCAGCACACGCGCAAGAAGGAGTCGGAGATCAAGCAGATCGTCGACGAGAAGCTCCACATGGTCGGCCTCACGGGGGCCGAGAAGAAGCTCCCCGGCGAGATCTCCGGCGGGATGAAGAAGCGTGCGGGCCTGGCCCGGGCCCTCGTGCTCGACCCCGAGATCGTCCTGTTCGACGAGCCGGACTCCGGCCTCGACCCGGTCCGCACCGCGTTCCTCAACGAGCTGACGATGGACCTGAACCGGCAGCTGAAGGCCACGTTCATCGTCGTGACCCACGACATCGCGACCGCCCGGAAGGTCTCCGACTTCATCGGGATGCTCTACCGGCGCAACCTCGTGCGTTTCGGCCCCGCACGCGAGATGTTCGAGTCCGAGATCCCGGTCGTCAGGCAGTTCCTCTCCGGCGACACCGAGGGCCCCATCGGCATGTCGGAGGAGAAGGACTCGACGAAGGCCGTCACGAGCAGCTCCGGGATGACGGCCGACGAGACCGAGGAGATGGAGCGCTCCGCGGGCGCCCCGCCGGCCGACGCCCAGGAACCTGCGACGACGCGGAGGAAGAGCTTCTAGCCATGGCTCAGCCGATGCGGACCCTCGTCGTCGAGACGGGGAACATGTTCGCCATCACGCTGGAGGCCTTCCGGATCATGTGGAAGCCCCCCTATCCGTGGCGCGAGTTCGTCCGCCAGTCGTGGTTCATCGCGAGCGTCTCGATGATCCCGGCCGTCCTCGTCTCGATCGCGTTCGGCGCCACGATCGCCCTCCAGGTCGGCAACGTCGCCCGGCAGCTGGGGGCCGAGTCGCAGACGGGGGCCGCGATGGTCCTCGCCGTCGTGCGCGAGGCCGCGCCGATCGTCGCCGCGCTCCTGATCGCCGGCGCCGGCGGGTCGGCTATGTGCGCCGACATCGGCAGCCGCAAGATCCGCGACGAGATCTCGGCGATGGAGGTGCTGGCGGTCAACCCGATCGCGACGCTGGTCGTGCCCCGCATCTGGGCCGCGATCTTCGTGGCGATGCTGCTCGACGGATTCGTCTCGGTCGCCGGGATCCTCGGCGGCTACTTCTTCAACGTGATCATCCAAGGAGGTACGCCTGGTGCGTATCTCGCCTCGTTCTCGTTACTCGCGCAAACGGCGGACCTCATAGTCGCGATCTTGAAAGCCGGGGTGTTCGGCCTCGTCGCGGCCATGGTCGCCGTCTACTTCGGGTTCTACGCGAAGGGCGGGCCGAAGGGCGTGGGCGACGCGGTGAACCGCGCCGTCGTCGTGACGTTCATGCTGATCTTCTTCGTCAACTTCATCCTGACGGCGCTGTACTTCGCGATCGTCCCGCAGAAGTTCGGATAGGAGCTAGATGGCAACTCAGGCCGGCCGCATAACGAGGACGTTCGGGGTCCCCGGACGCCTCCTCAACCGCGGCATCGACGGCCTCGCGAACATCGGCGCGCAGCTGTCGTTCATGGCGAAGTCGCTGTGGGACATCATCCCGGGCCTGCGTCACGGCGGCGAGACCGCGCGGCTGATCTCGGAGATCACGCTCGGCTCGGGCGCGCTCATCGTCGGGGCCGGGACCGCCGGGGTCATCTTCTTCATGGCGTTCTTCACGGGGACCCAGGTCGGGCTCGAGGGCTTCAAGGGACTCCAGCTGATCGGGGCCGAGGCGTTCACCGGCTTCGTCTCCGCGTTCGCGAACACCCGCGAGATCACGCCGCTGATCGCCGGCGTCACGCTGGCCGCGCAGGTCGGCGCCGGGTTCACCGCCGAGCTCGGGGCGATGCGCGTCAACGAGGAGATCGACGCGCTCGAGGTCATGGCCGTGCGCCCGGTCCCCTACCTCGTCTCGACCAGGATCATCGCGGCGCTCACCGCGATCACGCCCCTGTACCTGATCTCGCTGTTCTCCTCGTACATCGCGACCGAGCTCGTCGTCACGAAGCTGCTGGGCCTGTCGGGCGGGACGTACGCGCACTACTTCTCGCTGTTCCTCCCGCCGACCGACGTCCTCTATTCGTTGATAAAAGCGGCGGTGTTCGCGATCACGGTCGCGCTCATCCACTGCTACTACGGGTTCAACGCGTCGGGCGGGCCGGCGGGTGTGGGGATCGCGGTCGGCAAGGCCATCAGGGCGTCGATCGTCGCCGTGAACATCCTCAACCTGATGATGTCGTCGTTCATGTGGGGCGTGGAGGAGACGGTCCGAATCGCCGGATAGCAGGGC
>DASQDO010000275.1:0-2324 GCA_035634135.1 Actinomycetota bacterium | reverse complement strand
GGTCATGTGCTTGGTCGGCGGCATGTACTTGAGCGGATGACGCGGGAAGCACTCTCGGACGAGCTGTGCGTGCGCGAGCTCCATCATGATCTGGTCGGGCACCGCCGGGTCGATCTCGAAGGCGTGCCCGAGACCCATCTGCTCTTCGTCCAGACCCGCTACGCGCGCCAGCCGCTCGTTGAGGAACTGCGACGCGAGCACCGTGTGCGCCGCGTCCACCGCGTCTGCCGTCGTCAGGTAGTTGTCCTCACCCGTGTTGATCACGATGCCGGCGAGCGCGTGGACCATGCGCGAGAAGTGCTGGTCGACGAACGTCCGCTGCATGTTGATGTCCCGGAAGATGATCCCGTACATGCAGTCGTTGAGCATCATGTCGAGCCGCTCCATCGCGGCCATCGCCGCGATCTCCGGCATGCACAGCCCGCTCGCGTAGTTCGTGAGCCGGACGTAGCGCCCGAGCTCCTCGCCGACCTCGTCGAGCGCGGCCCGCATCAGGCGGAAGTTCTCCTGCGTCGCGAACGTCCCGGCGAAACCGTCGGTCGTCGCGCCGTAGGGCACGTAGTCGAGGAGGCTCTGCCCGGTCGAGCGGATGACCGCGATGACGTCGGCGCCGTTGCGGGCCGCGGCCTGCGCCTGCGGCACGTCCTCGTGGATGTTGCCGGTCGCGACGATGAGGTACATCCACGGCTTCTCGGCTTCACCTGCGCGCGCGATGTGCTCCGCGCGCGAAGTCCTCGCCGCCTCGATCCGGTCGACTGCCTTCCGGGCCGCGTCCTCGGCAAGCCCCCGGCCCTCGTCCGTTAACGGGACCTCGAGCTCGCCGTTCGCTATCGCCTGAGCCGTCTCCTGGACTCCGAGCCCCGACGACGCCACGGCACCGAAGAACGGAAGCATGGCCCCGCGCTGGAGACCGGCGCTGAGCCGGATCGCGTCGACGACCGCGTTCGGGATGGGTACCGCCTCGGTCCCCTCGCCCAGCACCCCGTCGACCCCGCACAACCGCAGACACGCCCGTTCGATCGACACGGTCGTGTGGGAACGGGCGAGGTCTTCTACGGGCGCGGTGATCTCGGCCGCGAGCGAGCGGCACTCCGCCACGGTCTCGTGGTCGATCCCGAGCCGGCCCACCGGGCGCGTGAACGGCCTCATGCCGGCCACACCTTCTCGCCGGCGATCCACGTGCGGAGGACCTGCGTCTGCGTCACGTCCTCCGCAGCCAGAGGGTCCCTGTCGACGAGGACGAGGTCGGCACGCCGTCCGGCGGCAATGACCCCCGCCGACGAGTCACCAGCGAGAGCGCGCGAGCCGACGGTGTGCATCTCCAGCGCGGTCGCGGGGTCGAGTCGCTCGGCTTCCACGTGATGCCCCCTCAGGGCTCCCATCTGCAGGAACGGGTCGAGCGGCGTTACCGTCGAGTCCGATCCCGCGCCGAGCAGCAGGCCCTTGCGGACCATCGAGCCGAAGCGGTTCATCTGCAACGCCCGCTCCTCGCCGATCCTGTCCGCGTACAGCCCGTCGGTCCCGCCCCAGTAGTGGTCGAACGCGGGCTGGACGCTCGCTCGCAAGCCCAGCCGGGCAGCGCGGTCGATGTGGTCGTCCGCCGCGCACTCGAAGTGTTCGATGCGGTGGCCGAGGGACCGCACGGGCTCGTCGCCCACCTCGGCCGCGACCTTCTCCCACGTCGAGATCGCCTGCTCGATCGCGGCGTCACCGATCGCGTGCACGCCCATCTGGAGGCCCGACGCCTGGGCAGCCCGGAACAGCTCGAGCAGCTCGCCGTCGTCGCGGTAGGAGATGCCCTCGGGCGGCGACCCTTCCGGAGGGTCCGTGTCGTACGGGTGCGACAGCCACGCGGTGTGAGAGCCGAACGACCCGTCCAGGAAGTAGTCGCCGCCGATCCGAGGCAGCCCCATCTCCCGCACGCGCTCGACCTCGTCGGTCGCGACGTACAGCACGACCTCGAGGGCCGCGCCCTCGAGCGCCTCCTGCATGACCTCGAGCGAGTCCCAGCCGCGCCACTCCACGACGTACATCTCGTGGACAGACGTGACGCCCTTCGAGTACGCGAGGTCGACGGCGGCGCGGATCGCGTCGCGCTGCTGGGCCCGCGGCAGGGAAGAGTCGAACCACTTCCACGCTTCCGCGGCGTCCTGCTCGCGCAGGTAACCCGAGGGCCGGTCGACGTCGAGCTTGTCCAGGAGCGCGCTCGACACCACGCACGAGTGCATGTCCGCCCGGGCCAGGAGCGCAGCGCGGTCCCCCACGGCTTCGTCGAGGAGCGCCGCGGTCAAGGGCCGGTCCAGCGGATCCTCGAAGTTGCCTCC
>DASQDO010000274.1:0-5188 GCA_035634135.1 Actinomycetota bacterium | reverse complement strand
GGGCTCACCGGCGGCGGCGAGACCATCACAGGCGACGGGCTCACCGGCGGCGGCGAGACGATCACCGGCGAGGGCGACACCGGAGGCGGCGAGACGATCACCGGCGAGGGGCTCACCGGAGGAGGCGGCGGCGGGACCGGCGAAGGGCTCACCGGAGGCGGCGGTGGAGTCGGGGTCGGCGGGACCGGGGCGAAGGACGGCCTCGACGTCACCAGCATCGTCGGCTCTACGCAGGCGACCCCCGGGACCACACCCGGCGGCGGCGGGCATCCCGCCGGCAGCGGCGACTCGGCCCCGGCGGGGTCGAACCCTCGTCGCGGCCCCGGTACCAGGACCATCGCCCCCAGCAGGAGCGCCGCTGCGAGCCCGGCCGCCATCCCGCGGCCGAACGCACCCCGGCAGGCAGCCGGGGGCGCGGCCGGAGCCGCCGGCTGCGCGAACAGGTCGTCGATCTCGGCCAGCGGCTCGATGGCCGCCACGAACCACTCGGCCTCCCTCGGCGCGAGGACGAGCCGGTCCACGCGGAAGGCGCCGGGGCGGGCCGGGTCCTCCTCGAGGCGGTGCTCGGCGACCCGCGCCCTCTTCAGCTTCAGCGTGCTCGAGTGGCGGCCCTCGTCGTCGTAGAGCTCGACGACGACCTCGCGCCGTCGTCCCCGAGGAGAGGTCGCCCACTCGTGGAGCACCGCCGCGGCGACGCCTTCCTCCAGGACCAGGGTCAGGTCTCCGTCGCGCCCGACGACGCTCGTCGACACGATCTCGCCGAACGGGAGGTCCGAAGCGATCTTCGCCACGACCGCGGCCTTGGCCATCCACGCGAGCTTGCGCAGCCCCGCGCGCTCGAGGGCGGGACCGTCGACGGAGGCGACGGCGCCGGCGTGCGTGCCGTCCAAGAGGATCCGGGCGCGGTACTGGCCGGCCAGCTCCTCCGCGAGCGGCTGCGGCGACTCCCCGTCGCGCTGGCCTTCCGGTGACCTGCGGAACCCCACTCCGCGCCTCCCACTTAACTCACGCGGTCCGACCGGTAAAAGCATCTCCGCGCGCGAGAGCTCCCGCAAGGGGGTTCCCGGTCAGGAGGAGGGTGGCGCCCCCGGAAGCGTGACGAGGTCCATCAGCAGCTCGTCGACCCACTGCTCCGCGACGTCGTCCCACCTGCTCGCCTGCGTGATCCCGACGGCGCGGAACCCGACCTTCTCGTAGCAGCGGATCGCCGCCGCGTTGCCGGGGTCGGTCGACAGCGTCACACGATGGTGGCCGCGCTCTTCGGCCAGGTGCCGCACGATCGTCCGCATCGCATCGGTCCCGTAGCCCCGGCCGTGGTACCCCGCGTCCAGGAACACGTCGACGTCGGCGTGACGGGCCTCGGGGTCGGGCTCCTCGTAGTACTGGACCATCCCCGCGACCGCGCCGCCGATCACGACGGCGAAGCGCGGGTCGCCGTCGTCGGGCGGGAAGTCGTCGTCGGGGCGTCCCCACCACCGCACGACGGCGTCGGACGCGCGGATGCGCCGCACCGCGTCGAGGTCGCCGGGCTCGAGCGGCCGCAGCTCGACGCGCTCGCCGCGCAGGGTCACTACCGGTGCTCCGGGTTGGGCTGGTCCCACCGGCAGCCCGCGTCCCACTCCGATCTCTGGTTGCCGCGCGCGGGGAAGCCGCCCGCGTCCTTGAGCATCCGCGCCGTGTGCATGAGGTTCCAGGTCATGAACGTCGTGTTGCGGTTCGTGAAGTCGTTGTCGAGCCCCGCACCGTCGTCGCCGTAGGAGGGGCCGGGCCCGGCCTCGCCGATCCATCCCGCGTCTGCCTGTGGCGGGATCACGTAGCCGAGGTGCTGCAACGCGTACAGGACGCTCATCGAGCAGTGCTTGATGCCGTCCTCGTTGCCGGTGATGAGACAGCCTCCCGTGCGGCCGTAGTAGGCGTACTGGCCGGCTTCGTTCAACAGGCTCGAGTTCCCGTAGAGACGCTCGATCAAGTGCGTGCACACCGACGACTTCTCGCCGAGCCAGATGGGCGACGCGATCACGAGGATGTCGGCCGCCATCACCCGCTCGAACAGGGTCGGCCACTCGTCGGTCTCCCAGCCGTGCTCGGTCATGTCGGGCCACACCCCGGTAGCGACGTCGTGGTCGACCGCGCGTATCTGATCGACCTCGACCCCCTGGTTGCGCATGATCGCGACGGAACGATCGACGAGGAGCTGCGTGTGCGACGGCTCCGGCGAGCGCTTCAGCGTGCAGTTCACGTAGAGCGCGCGGAGGTCGCTCATGTCGAGTTCGGTCACGACGCCGCCCTCACGATCGCGTCGATCGCGCGGTCGACGTCGGCCTCGGTCGTCGCGTGGTCCGAGACGCTGATCCGCAGCGCCACGACGCCGTGCCGCGTCGTCTCGCCGAGCCACGCGACCCCTTCGCGCTGCACCGCGTGAGCTACCGCACGCGTCCTTTGGTCGTCGTCGCCCACTCGGACGAGGACCTGGTTCAGCACGACCTCGTTCAGCACCTCGAACCCGGGCTTCCCACCCAGCTCGTCGGCGAAGCGCCGGGCATGGTCGCAGCAACGCTCCACGAGCCCGGCCACGCCGGTGCGCCCGAGGCTGCGGAGCGCAGCCCACAGCGCGAACACGCGCGCCCTGCGGCTGCTCTCGGCGGTCCAGTCCGAGCCGTCACGGGGGTTGCCGGCGTTCCGGATGAGATAGGGCGCGTGCAGCGCGAGGGCCGTGCGGTGCGCGTCGGGATGGGCGCAGACGACGATGCCCGAGTCGTACGGGACGTTGAGCCACTTGTGCCCGTCGGTCGCCCACGAGTCCGCAAGCTCGATCCCGTCGGCGAGGTGACGAAGCCGCGGGCTCGCCGCGGCCCACAGCCCGAAGGCGCCGTCGACGTGAAGCCACGCCCCGTGCTCACGCGTCGCCTCTCCGATCGCGCGCAGGGGGTCGAAAGCGCCGGTGTTCACGTTCCCGGCCTGAGCGCACACGATCGCCGGCCCGTCGTCGCGGGCGAGCTCGGCCCCCAGCGCGCCGGCGTCCATCCGGCCCTGCCCGTCCGCGGGAACGACCGTGACCGTCCGCTCGCCGAAGCCGAGGAAGCGCAGCGCCCGTCCGATCGTCGCGTGCCGTTCGTCGCCCACGACGACCTTCACGCGCGGCGCGCCGATCAGCCCGTCGGCCTCGGCATCCCAGCCCACGGCCGCGAGCACGTGATGGCGCGCCGCCGCGAGGCCGGCGAGGCTTGCCATCTGTGCACCCGTCGTGAACCCGACCGAAGCCGATGGCGGGAGCCCGAGCAGGTCCAGCATCCAGCCCGCGACGACCTCCTCCGCGGCGGCGGCCGCGGGGGACAGGACGCTGAAGCCCGGGTTCTGGTCCCACACCGACGTGAGCCAGTCGGCCGCGAGGGCCGCGGGCAGCACGCCTCCCTCGACGAAGCCGAAGAAGCGCCCGCTGCTCGTCGCGACGAGCCCGGGGTCGGCCGCGTCCGCGAGCCGGCGCACGACCCCCGCGGGATCGTCCGGGCCTTCGGGCAACAATCCGCCGAGCGCGTCGAGGAGCGCGTCGCGCGACGCGGTGCCGCCGACGTGGCGGTCGGGGAGCGACTCGACATAGCGCAGTGCCAGCTCGTGGGCCGCGTCGAGGGCCCCGGCGACGGATCGGCTCGGCGATCCGCCAGGGCTGTCGAACTCGGTAGTCGTGGCGGTGCTTTCGGTGTCCATGAGGGCGATAGTCGCCGCGAACTCCGGGTTCGTCCACCCGGGGGGCCTAGGATCGACGGGTGCGGTGGCGGGCGATCCAACCGGCGATCTTCGGTCTCGCCGCGCTCTCGTTCATGCTCCCGTTCGCGCACGTCTCCTGCTCGACCGATCAGCCGGCGCAGAGCGGGCCCCTCGTCGAGGACTTCGGGCGCGGGTCGGAGGAGCTCAAGGGGTACGAGCTCGTCGTGGGCCGTGATCTCCAGCGCGAAGTCGCGGCCGGGTTCGCGATCGAGGAAGGCGACGTGCATGTCGGCGGCGAGCCTTTCGCCGTCGTGGCCTTCGGCGCGGCAGTCGCGGGCGTGGGGGCGGTCTTCGTCCCGCAGGCTCGGCGGCGCGCCGTCACAGGCCTCGTTGCGGGCGCGATCGGGGTGCTGTCGCTGATCGTGCTCGGGCTCGCTCCGGTCCAGCGGACCTTCGGCTTGCTGGAGGTCTCCTGGAAGCTCGGCTACTGGGTCTGCCTGACGCTGTTCGCGCTCGCCACCACCGTCGCCTACCTCGAGCAGCGGGACGCTCGGCCCCCGCCCTACCTCCGGCGCGAGTAGCTCAGCGCTCGTCCAGGCGCCGCGTCTGGATCGCGCTCGCCTCGACGTCCAGGTCGCGGCCCCGCGCCGACAACGCCTCGGCTATCGCGCGTGCGTGCTCCGGCTTCCTGTTGCCGCCGAACTTGAACTTCGCCTTGACGTCTTCGAAGTGGAAGCGGACGCCGCGGATCGCCGGCAGCAGCTTCCCGTACTCGTTCGAGGCTTCGACACAGTGTCCCTCGCGGCCCGGCTCGAAGTGCTGCATCTGCGCGTTCAGGAGCTCCGCCATCTCGTCCGGGTCGTCGACGATCTCCGCGCGGCCCCCGATCTGAACCGCCGCGTAGTAGCTCGTGGGGACGCCGTAGCCGGGCTCGTCCTCGGGCCCGGTGTTCAGCTCGGCCGTGACGTACGTGTACGCGCCGACGACCGTGAGCATGCCCCGCGGGCTCTCCTCGAGCGCCCGCCACACCGGGTTCGGACGCGCGAGGTGGAACAGCGCGAGGTCGCCGCCCTCGTAGACGAAGTGGGTGGGGACGACGACGGGAAGCGGACGCCCGGCGCCCGGCGCGATGAACTGGCCGAAGTCGTGCGTGCGGAGGAACGACCTCCACTCTTCGTCGGAGTGCGGCTTGTCCGCGCGCCGGATCAGCATCCGGACGAGGCTAACGCGACCGGTAGACGAGGCCGAGGTCGAGCTTCTCGGAGGTCAGCGTGAGACGGTCTGCCTTGCGCTCGGCGCGGAAGCCTCCGCCGAGCACCGAGGCGACGTGCGAGTCCTGCTCGGCCGCCGTCTTGCAGTCGCCCTCGAAGACCATCGTCGTCACCTCGACGACGTCGCCCGCGACGGCCCATCCTCCGGTGAACGAGCGGCAGCCCGTCGTGCCCTCGAACGTCCCGCCGTCCTTCAGGATCAGGCGCGCCGG
>DASQDO010000273.1:0-6022 GCA_035634135.1 Actinomycetota bacterium | reverse complement strand
TCTCGGACTGCGCCTGCTGCGACGTACGCAGGTAGGCGAGGCGGGACTCGACGTCGCCGATGTCGTCGGCGATCAGCACCGCCTCGAGCGCGTCGTTCGAGCCGCCCATGTAGAGCTCGCGGGCGACGTCTACGGCGGCCTCCCGCCGTACGCCCATGCGGCGCTCGATCCGGCGGACCTCGAGCTCGGTGACGCCGATCCGGGCCTGGATCGACGTGAGGTTCTCGTGGACGAGGTTGTAGCGCTCGACGACGGTCTCGAACTCGGCCTCGAGCTCCATCAGGCGCTCCCGAGCGGCGTCGAGCTCGGCTTCGGTGGGCGCGGCGAGGCTGCCCGACTGCGACAGCAGCCCGGCGAACAACGCCACCGCGAGCAGCGCCGCCCACGTAACCCGTCTCATTCGTCCCACGAGCTCACCCTATTTCGGCCTTGGATCCGCTTCTCCTCGTCCACCACCAGGCGACCGCAGCCACACCTGCCACTCCCGCAGCGGCGACGAACCTCCCCGGGACCGAGACCTCCGGCGGCCGCAGCTGCGGGAGCCTGCTGCGGAGCGGGACCGGGTTGCGGAACGCCTCGACGTCCCAGCCCTTCTCGAGGGCGATCTTCCGCAGCGCCTTGTCCGGGTTGACCGCGACGGGGTTGCCCACCACCTCCAACATCGGCAGGTCCGTGACCGAGTCTGAGTAGGCGAACGAGCCGGACAGGTCGATGCCCATCTCGTCCGCCAGCTCCTCGATCGCCGCGGCCTTGTGGGGGCCGTACGCGTAGAAGTCGAGGTCGCCGGTGTACTTGCCGTCGACGATCGTCGGTTTCGTGGCGATGAAGCGGTTCGCGCGCAGCATGTTCGCGAGAGGCTCGACGATCTCCTCCGGCGACGACGACACGATGCACACGAGCCGGCCCGCGGCGCGGTGGTCGTGGATGAGCTCGAGCGCCTCGGCGTAGATGAGCGGCGAGATGACCTCCTCGAGGACCTCGGCGACGACCTGCCGGACCTTCTCCTGCTCCCAGCCCGCCGTCAGCTTCGCGGCCTCGACGCGCATGCGATCCATCTTGGCCTCGTCCGCGCCCATCAGCGCGAACACGAGCTGCGCGTAGAGGGACTTCAGCAGGAACGACCGTCCGATCAAGCCCTCGCGGAAGAACGACCGCCCGAGCGCGAGAGGGCTGGACTTGGCGATGATCGTCTTGTCGAGGTCGAAGAAGGCGGCTTCCACGTCGTCGATTGTCCCCTCCATGTGTGACGTGCGCCACAGGGGGCCGTCTCGTCATCCGCGAGCGTCTGTGTCCATGACGAAGGTCGCGATCGTGAGCAACGACCCCGCGGTTCGGGATGCGGCCGCGACTGCGTTCGCGACGGCGCCGCCGGAATGGACGGTGGAGCTGCGCTCGGACGAGCCCGACGACGCCGACGCGGTCGTGTACGGGAGCGACGTGGGGGCCGGGGACGGGATCGTGTTCGACCGGGAGAGGCCGGGCGAAGCTCTGCGTGCGGTCGAGGCGCGCGTGGGACGGGGACGTGTGTACGCCGTAGTCGGGGCTGCCGGCGGCGTCGGGGTCACTTCCCTGGCGGTTCATCTGGCTGCGGCGATGGCGCCGTCGGGCTACGCGGAGCTGGCGGGGGCTTCGTCGCGACTGGGTCTTCCCGGCGACGCGCTTACGTGGCTTCCGCGCGACGACGACCGTTCGTTGCAGGGCCTTCCGGTCGCCGGAGGGTTGCGCGTCCTGCGCGCACCGGATCCTTGCCCGTCGCCGGAGGCGTTCCCGCTGCGCGAGGCGCGTGCGTCGTTCGGACGACTGGTCCTCGACCTGGGCTCGCGCCGCGACCTCGACGCGGTCCTGACTTCTTCAAGCGCGGCCGTGTTGGTGACGACGCCGACGCGTCCCGCCGCGCTGGCCGCGCGCTCTCTGACGGAGGCCTTCCCGGAGGCCCGGTGGATCGTCGTCGTGAACCGGCTCGGCCCCGGGGGACAGATCATGCGCGGGGGCCTCGAGCAGCTGCTCGGCCGCCCGATCGGGATCGAGCTCCCGTGCTGCCCGGCTCTGCGCGACGCCGAGGACGAGGCCCGGCTGCTGGCGGGCTCGTGGCGCCGGTGGACGCGCGGCGTAGCGCGGTTGGCCAAGGCGCTGTCGTCGTGCTGAGTCGCTCGCTACTCGACCGCGTCCTCGACAACGACTGGCTCGCGACGCTCGATCCGGCCGAGCGACGGCTGGCCCTGCGCGAGGTCGTGGCTCCGGACAAGATCGCCGCGGTCGCCGAGCACGTCGACGGGTACGGGCCGCTCGCCGAGGTCATGGCGCGGCCCGGGGTGACGGACGTGCTCGTCAACGGGCCGCGCGAGGTGTGGGCCGAGCAGGACGGGACACTGACGAGGGAGGCGATCGAGTGGCCCGACGCCGACGCGCTCCGGGACTTCGTCGACCGCCTGCTCGCACGCGGCGGCGGCTCGGTCGACGCGTCGAGGCCGGTCGCCGACGGGCGGCTCCCCGACGGGTCGAGGATCCACGTCGTCCTCCCGCCGATCGCCCCGCGCGGCCCCCTCGTCTCGATCCGCAGGTTCCCGTCGGTGCGCTTCACGCTGGACGACCTCGTCCGCGCGGAGATGCTGTCGGCCGCCAACGCCGCCCGGCTGCGCGATCTCGTCGCCGCGCGGGCGACGGTCGTGGTCTCGGGCGCTACGGGGGCCGGGAAGACGACGCTGCTGAACGCGCTCCTCGCTCTCGTCGGCACTGCCGAACGCGTCGTCACGATCGAGGAGACGCCGGAGCTGGGCCCCTTCTCGTCGCACGTCGTGTCGTTGGTAGCGCGGCCCCCGAACGTCGAAGGCTCCGGCGCGGTCGGGCTCGACGCGCTCGTGCGCGCTTCTCTTCGCATGCGTCCCGACCGCATCGTCGTCGGCGAGGTGCGGGGGCGCGAGGCGGCCGTGGCTCTGGCGGCGATGGCGACCGGTCACGAGGGCTCGATGCTGACGCTGCACGCGCGTTCGGCCGCCGAGGCACCGGAACGCCTCGCCGAGCTCGCGGAGACGGACGTGGGCCGCGTGCGCCGGGCCGTCGACGCGTTCGTCCACCTGTCCCGGCGGGACGGCAGACGCAAGCTGGAAGAGATCGAGGCGCGATGAAGCTCCCGTGGCAGCGCGTCCGAGAGCTCCCGCCGGACGAGCTCGCGCGGGCGATCCGCTCTCTCGCCGGGTCGATCCGCGGCGGGACCCCTCCGCACGTCGCGCTCGCGCGCTGGGACGCTCCCGGAGTGGTCGCCGTCGTCTCTCGGTGTGTCGCGCTGGCCGAGTCTCCCGCCGCCGCGTTCGATCGGGCCGAGGAGTACCTCGGCTCCGCTGCCCCCGCCCTCGCACGATGCTTCGCGCTGCAACGAGCCACGGGTGCGTCGCTGCCGCGCCTGCTGGAACGGGTCGCGGAGTCTCTCGAACGCCACGATGCGACGGCGCGCTCCTCACGGGCCACGACGTCGGGCGCTCGGCTCTCCGGACGCCTCGTCGCGGGCCTCCCGCTCGCGTTCGTGCCGTTGACGTCGGGCGGCAACCCGGTGCGCGGCGGGGGTGCGGGGATCGCCCTGCTCGTCGCGGGCATCGCGCTGGGCGTCGCCGGCCTGTGGTGGATCGGGAGGCTCGTGCCGGCACCGCCGGGAGGCGACGACGGGGCGGCCGCGCTGGCCGACGACCTCGCGTCCGCGCTGGACGCGGGGGCCGGTCTGGTCCCTGCGCTGGAGGCCGCGGTCACGCACCCTCCACGCGATCTGGACGACGAGCTGGCGCGGGTTGCGCGCCGGGTCCGGCTCGGCTCCGGGTGGGCCGAGGCCCTGGCGCGCGAGGGACCGCACTTGCGCTCGCTGAGCGAGGTGCTCGAACGCTCGCGGACGTCGGGCGTCCCGGCAGCCCGGCCCCTGCGGGACTGGGCGAACGCCCGGCGCGCCGAGGCCCGCACCGAGATGCAACGTGCGCTTCGGCGAGCTCCCGTGCTGATGGTCGTCCCGCTGACCGTGTGCGTGCTCCCGTCGTTCGCGTTGCTCGCGTTCGGACCGTTCGTCCTGGGAGCGTTCGGGGGCGCGTAACCTCGCGCGATGCAAAGGATCGTTGCGCTCGCGCTCCTGCTCTGTCTCGCGGCCTGCTCGAACGGCGGCGGCGACGGCGCGCGGGCCGAGCCCTCGCCCAGTCCTTCTTTCCCTATCGCTACCGTGCTCCTCGACAACGGCGACAGGTCGACTCTCGTAATAGTCGAGGTCGCCGAGACGGCCGAGCAACGAGAGCGCGGCCTGTCCGAACGAGAGTCCCTGCCCGAGGACGAGGGCATGGTGTTCGTCTTCTTCGAGGAGCGCGACACCGGGCTTTCCTTCGGGAGCGACATCCCGCTCTCGGTCGCGTTCTTCGACGCGACGGGCGAGATCGTCGGGATCGTCGACGCGGAGGAGTGCTCGGACGAGACGTGTTCGACGGCCCCCTACATGGGCGCGCTCGCCGTGAACCAGGGCGCGTTCGACGAGTGGGAGATATCCGAAGGGGATCACCTCCAGCTAACTCGGTAAGCCTGTGGCGCGCGCCACCTACGGCGCCCTCGGCCTCGCCTTTGATCGAACCCGGCGCCGGCATCGGGCCGGCCTGGATCGGAGGTGGCTATGAAGGCGTGGTTGGCGGAAGAGCGCGGGCAGACGACGGCGGAGTACTCGTTGGTGTTGCTCGTCGCCGGGGGCGTCGTCGGCGTGTTCGCCGCGTTCGTGAAGTCCGGCGCACTGTCCGGCATGTTCCAGACGATCGTCCGCTCGCTCGTCGAGCGCGCCGGGGGCTGATGCCGGTGCGGAGGCTGCAGGGACAGGAAGGCCAGGCGACGCTCGAGCTCGCGCTGTGCCTGCCGGTGCTCGCGCTCGTGTTCGCCGGGGTCGTCGAGGTCGCGTTGATCGGCGTCGACCAGGTACGCGTGTGGCACGCGGCCCGCGAGGCGGCGCGCGTCTCGGCCGTCGACTCCGACGCCGCGGCGGCGCGCGAGGCTGCGGGGTCTTCGGGGCTCGACGGGATCGAGGTGTCGGTCGAGCCGGGGGCCGAGGAGCGCGCGCCGGGACGGCCGACGACGGTGCACGTCGCGTATCCGTACGACGCGCGCGTCCCGGTGGTGGGTGAGGTGTTCGAGCGGTTCGTCCTGGAGGCGGACGCCACGACCAGGATCGAGCAGTCGTGACGGCCGTGGTCGCAGGGATCACGCTGTTGCTCGGCCTCGCGCTCGGATCGGGCGCGGCCGACGTGGGGAGCGCGGCGACCGCGCGGGCGCGCGCCCAGACGGCGGCAGACGCGGCGGCCCTCGCCGCCGTGGCGGAGTCGTCGCCGTCCGGCGAGGGCCGCCCGACGGAGGCCGCCGCGGACTACGCCGAGCGCAACGGGGCACGGCTGCTCAGGTGCTGGTGCGACGTCGGCGCCACGGCGATGCAGGTGCTCGTGTCCGTCGACGGCGTGGTCGCGGACGCACGCGCGGTGATGGACCCGGCCCTGCTCCGGCCTGCCGCGGTCGGTTCGACCGAAGGCCTCCACCCCGGCCTCGCCGCCGCGGTCGACGAGATCGTGACGAAGTCGAGCGGCAGGGTCTGGGTCGTCTCCGGCTTCAGGTTGCCGGCGCGTCAGGCGCAGTTGTGGGCCGCCGCGCTGGGCAAGTACGGAAGTGCCGAGGCCGCCGACGACTGGGTCGCGCCGCCGGGCAGGTCGAACCACGAGAAGGGTCTCGCGGTCGACCTGGGCGGCGACCTGGAGGAAGCCGTGCGGCTGGTCGAGGAGCTCGACTTGCCGCTGCACCGGCCGCTCGCGCACGAGCCGTGGCACTTCGAGCTGTCGCGTCGATGAGTGAGAAACGCGCCGCGCTCGCCTCGGCTGGCCTGACCATGGTTTCGGAAGTTGTAAGCGGTACGCCCAATGTCTCGTCGATACCCTCAGCTAGGATCGAACTTGACACTCTTTGACCGGCGGGAAAGAGAGAGAGGTGGCGTGTCGATCCGAGAGGAGGCTGCGCGAGCGGCTGACCG